>JBEKSH010000274.1:0-4998 GCA_049517235.1 Roseiarcus sp.
GCTTGTCGCCCCGGAGCACGCCGGACGAGCCGATCGCCTCGCGGAACGGGCCATAGAACGCCGAAGCGTATTTGGCTGCGTAGGCGAGAATCTGCACATCCTCGAAACCTTCCGCATCCAGCGCGGCGCGGATGGCGCCGACGCGGCCGTCCATCATGTCGGAGGGAGCGATCACGTCGGCGCCGGCGCGCGCCTGGGTGAGAGCCTGGCGCGCCAGCGCCGCGACGCTCTCGTCGTTGAGAATCCGATTCCCCGCCATCAGGCCGTCGTGGCCGTGGCTGGTGTAGGGGTCGAGCGCCACGTCCGTGACGAGGCCGAGCTGCGGGAATTCCTTTTTGATCGCGCGGCAGGCGCGACAGACCAGATTGTTCTCGTTGAACGCCTCGCTGCCCTGCTCGTCCTTCAACGCGGCGTCGGTATAGGGGAAGAAGGCGATCGCCGGGATGTCGAGCGCCACGGCGCGCTCAACTTCGCGAACCGCCTCATCGACGCTGAGGCGGTCGACCCCGGGCATCGCGGCGACCGCCGTGCGGCGCTCAGATCCGTCGGCAAGAAACAGCGGCCAGATCAGGTCGTCGACCGAGAGCCTGTTCTCGGCGACCAGCCGGCGCGCCCATTCGGCCTTGCGATTGCGGCGCGGGCGGCTGGCGAGGTCGAGACGCGGGGCGGCGGGCGGTTCGGCGGCGGGCGAGCGCAACGGGCGGATCGACGTGGACATGGCGGCAAGCTCTTTGGCGGCGAGCCTTTCGCATATCACGAACGAGCGCTTGCAAACAGAGGCGGCGATGTCGCGCCCGAAGGCCGCACCGGCGGAAGAACGCCGGCGATTCCCGGCCGCAAGCGCCTGCCGGGTCTCAATTAATCCAGAAGGCGTAGCCGGGAAAGTTGCCGTTGAAGATGCGCTGCCAATTGGCCCATTCGGCCCCCGACAACACCGGCCCGGCTTCGAGATAGGGCGCGGCCGCATGGCCGGTCGCCCACAGCACGAGGTCGAACGGGCGCGGATCGAAAAAGACCTTCCTGAAATTGACGCCCTGGGCGAAACGCCAATGGGGAAGCAGGAGCTTGCCGTCGAGCACGGCCTCGAATTCATCAAGGGCCTTGAGCCACGCGTCCAGTTGCTCCTGATTGATCGGCATGCTGGCGATGACGCCGTGCTTTTGCTGGGGACCGGGTATCCAGACGCGGTCGTCGTCGGTCCTGGCGAGAATCGCCTTCCAGGTCTGCCTGTTCAAGGCGATGACCTGTTTGAGATGGGCATGGGCGCTTGCCAGGCGGGCGGCCTCGGCGACGGGCCAGCGGATTTCATGAACGAGCGCGAGCATATCGGCGAACAGCGCCTCGTCGCCAAACAACCCGCCTCCCCTGCCGAGATTGGGAGCGGCGGCCGCATCGCCGAAGGGCCGCGGCGTGATGCGCGGGTAAAACAGCTGCCCCGCGCGCTCGAACGTCAAGCGCCAGTCATAGGCGAGGACGAACTCGATCGAGGCGGAGAGAAGCTGAGTATAGCCGCGCAGCCACAGCGCGTCGGCGTTGTCGAACGCGACCTCGAACGGCTCCGGCTTTGCGGCGCCGCCCGGAGGCGTCATGCGCAAGCTCGCCAGGATCGAGGAAAGCCTTTCCGAATCATCGGGCTTGCCGTCGCCGCGCAGGTCGAATTTGATCGCGTTGAGATCGAGCACGAGCTTGACCGGGGCGTCGGTCATCGGCGCCAGCGTCGCCTCGACATTGGCTAGGTCGTCGAGGAACGTCTGAAACGTCTCGCGCTGCTTTTCGTAGGACACTTCCTCGGGCGTTGGGTTGACCGGGACGGGAAAGCGCAACAGGGGAACGTTCATGGTGTGCGGCGCCCGCAGGCCGTAACGATACTGGCTCTGGCCGTAGCGTTCGACGGCGCGCGCGAAGCGGATCAGGCCGAGGCCGAAGCGCGCCTCGTTGTTTCCTGGGTCGGCGGCAAGCCGCGCCGCCATCGCCTGTTCGCCGGCTGCGATCTGCCCGCTCTCGAGGGTCTGCCGCGTCGAGAGCGCATCGTCGCCGGCGCGTGCGCCGGCAGCCGCAAAACAGATCAAGGCGACGAGAGCGACGACGAAACGGTTCATGTGAATCTCGCGAAGCGAAAGAGCCGTCGATGGCGCGCCGACCATAGGTCCCGCCGAAGAATTGAACAAGATTTCGACTTCGCCGCCTATTCGAAGTGCCGGACGTGGTGAATCCCCGCCGGGCTTCGCGCCGTCCACCGGCAGCAACGCGCTTTCTTGCTCTCCGCTATTTCGCGAGCGCGGTCGCGCGATCGAGCGCCGCCGGGAATCCTTTGAGGGAGACGGTGAAGGCGGCGTCCTTGCCGCCGTCGGCGAAGGCGTTGACCTTCAGGGCGGCGCCCTTGCGCAGCGCGGCCACGAACCTGGCGTCGAACGACAACGGCACTATGCAGCCGACGGGCAGGCAGGTGCGAAAACGCAGCGTCGGCCCGGCGGGCGCGTCGTCGACCTGCAGCGTGACGCCGCTGTCGAGCGCGAGACCGAACGGCAGGACCAGGACGCCGTCGACCTTATCGGTCGAAAAGGCGTTCAGTTCGATCGCCAGCACCCGCTGGCGGCTCTGCTGGTCGGCCTGCTGCTGGGACAGCGCGCAGCGCTTGGCCGCGTCCTGCAGGACGCAGGCGACTGTCCAGTTCTCGAAAGTCTCCTGCAAGGAATTGGCGCCGCCCGGCAACGCCGCCGATGTCTGCGCCGCGACGGGCGCGATCGCGGCGGTCGCCGCCAAAAGCCCCGCAAGGCGCGCCGTCCAACAGGGCGTCAACGTCATTGTGATCCTCGATGTTTTCCGGTCGTCTGGCCCTTGCTCTCGCCGCGGCGCCGCAAGTCTGCAAGCGGGAACTCCGCCCAACGCCGGTCGAAATCGTCGGCGCGCGCTGACCCGTCAATGCGGCCGGATGCGATCGTGCGACGTTTCGATTGGTCACTTGCGGCCAGACCTTAGCGGAGGGGAGAGGAGCGAGCCACCCATTTTGGCTCGGACTCGCCGTCTGAGCCGTGTGGATCATCGCCGCGCGGCTCAAACCGCCGGGCCGGCTCGCTTGCGCCAAGCCTGCGCCGCCTCGAGTCTCTGCCAGACCAGCAGCGCCGGCGCGCCGATGACGAGGTCGCGCGCCCGTTTGATCAGCGACAAGGCGAGCGCGTCGGCGGGAGCGAGGCCGACCAGCGGCGCCAGCAGGGCATAGGCGCCCTCCTGCACGCCCAGCGCATTGGGCGCGAAGAACGCCAGGCTGCGCGAGGCGAACAGCAGGCTTTCCATCGCAATCGCGCCCTCGATGGTAATCGGCGCGCCGATCAGCCGCAGGGCGAGCCACCCCTCGAGCGCGACGCCGAGCCAGGCCAGCAAATGCAGCGACAGGGAAGCGGCCACGGCGCCGCGCCGCCTGCCGATTTCGCGCAAGGCGGCAAGCGCTTTGTCGACGTCGCCGAAGCCGGCCAGCCAGCGCTTCGCCGCGGCGCCGGCGAGGCGCGACAGCCATCGGCCGCGCCGCAGCGAAAGCGCCAGCACAACGCTCAGCCCGGCGACCGCGACAATGGCGAACAGGGTCGGACGGATGATCGCGGCGGCGGGGCGGATATGGGCGAGCGCGATGAGGCCGAGCGCGATGAACGCAAGTTGCGCGACGGCCTCCGTCGTGAGATCCGCAAGGGTCGAGGCCGCCGCTTCGACGCCGGAGACGCCCGCCATCATCGCCGCGCGCGCGCCGATGACAAAGCCGCCGATCTCGGAAAACGGCAGCACTTCGGCGCCCGCGTCGCGCAGGACTCGCGCCCAGGCGACGCCGAGAAAGGAAGCGCGCGCGCCGGGAGCGAGGCAAACGCGCCAGCCGGCCCCGAGCAGCGCCGCGACCGGCGCGTGGGCGACGCAAAAGACGAGGAACCCCAGCCAGCCGAGGCCGGCGACCGCCGCCGCGACCGCGCCCGCGCCAAACCACACGACGAGCGCGACGGCGCCGGCCAGCCCCGTTATGAACGCGAGGACGGCGAACTTGCGCATCACGCGTGGGTCTTGTTCACGCGCCGTCCGCGACGGGCCGCGACGGGCCGCGGTCGGCCTCCAGCGCGGCGCCGATCTCGAGCGCCACGGGCTCGCAATAGCCGGGAACGACGATCTGCATGCCGATCGGCAGCCCGTCCGCCGTCGCGCCCATCGGCAGCGACAGCGCGGCCAGATCGAGATAATTGACGAAGCGCGTGAACGCGCTGGGGGCCGCCTCTTCGTCGTAATCGGCGAGAGTTGGCGCGGGAAGCGGCGTCGTCGGCGTCACGATCGCATCGAATCGCTCGAACAACAGCGCCATCTCGCGCTTTCGTTCTTCGCGGTCCTCGAGAAGGCTCATCAGCCGATGCGCGGGAATGTCGCGGCCGGCGAGGATTCGCTTGCGCACCGGCGCGCCAAGGAGGCTTGGCTCGGCTTCGGCGAGGTGGCCATAGAGGCGATAGGCCTCGATCGCCAGAAGGTCGCCGCAGGGCGCCGAGAGATCGCGCAGCGCGCGCGGCAACGATATTTCGATCTTGCTGGCGCCCAGCGTCTGCAGCCGCGCGCGCGTTCGCGCGAACACCTGCGCGGTGTCGGCATGAAGATCGACGCCAAGATTGGCGATCACGCCGATGCGCCGGCCGGCGATTTCGACGCCCTGGCCGTAGGCGACCGCGTCCAGCCGCCGCGTCCATCCGGGTCTGCGCCAGTCTTGCGCGGGCGCCAGCACGCCAAGCAAAGCCGCCGCGTCGGCGACGCTATTGGTCAGCGGACCGATGGAGTCGAGCATCGGGGTCAGCGGGATGACCCCGCTCTTGTCGACCAGGCCGAATGTCGTCTTGAGGCCGACAACGCCGCAGAATGACGCCGGCAAACGGATCGAGCCGCCGGTGTCGGAGCCCAGCGCGGCGACGCAGAGCCCGGCCGCCACCGCGACGCCCGAGCCGCTGGACGAGCCGCCGGGAACGCGCGGCCGGCTCATGT
>JBEKSH010000275.1:0-4984 GCA_049517235.1 Roseiarcus sp.
GTGTTGAGCGAAGTCGCGGCGCGCGGTCTCCTCTATGTCGACGACGGCTCGTCGCCGCGCAGCCTGGCGCGCGAAAAGGCGCCGGCTTTCAACCTTCGCGCCGCCGGCGCCGACCTCGTCATCGACGCCGACCAATCGCCGCAGGCGATCGAGGCGGCGCTTGTCAAGCTCGAGGCGCTGGCGAGAGCCAACGGCGTCGCGATCGGCGTCGCCACGGCGCTGCCGGTCAGCGTCGAACATGTCGGGCGTTGGGCGCGCAGCCTCGAAGCGCGAGGGCTGGCGCTGGTTCCGGTCTCGACGGCGATCTCGCGCGCGCCCGGACCGGCCGCGCAAGCCAATCCATGACAGGCGATTGAACGAGCGGAGCCGGAGATGAAGACCGACGACCTGCCCTATCGCCGAAACGTCGGCGTGGCGCTGTTCAATCGCGAGGGCTGCGTCTTTCTTGGCCGCCGCAAGGAGCGGCGCGGAGGCATCGAGCTTGTCGCCGGCCACGAATGGCAGATGCCCCAAGGGGGAATCGACGCGGGGGAGAGCCCGCTCGAGGCGGCGCGCCGCGAACTCTACGAGGAAACCAATGTGTCCAACGTCGCGCTGCTCGCCGAGGCGCCGGACTGGCTGAGCTATGACCTGCCCCCTGAAGCCATGACCGGCCGCTGGAAGGGACGCTACCGCGGACAGACCCAGAAATGGTTCGCCTTCCGCTTCACCGGCGAGGACGGCGAAATCGACATCGCGCGCCCTGGCGGGGGCGCCTTCAAGCCCGAATTCGAAGCCTGGCGCTGGCGCCCGCTCGAGACCGCTCCGGCGCTGGTGGTTCCGTTCAAACGCGCGGTCTATGAAGCGGTGGTCGCCGCGTTCGGCAATCTGGCGCGGCCGGCCTGACGATCTATTTGCCCGCCATGATTTCAGCGCTCGCCTGCGCCATGGTCTCCGCCAGTTTGCGGCGAATGCGGTTGTCCGACATTTCGACGGCGGCCTTCGACAGGCTGGTTTGGATGGTCTTGAACAGGGCGTCCGGGTCGGAGGTGCCGACCTGGCTGGCGACGATGTCGGCGGCGTAGGAATCGGCGTCGGCGCCGCCGTAGCCCAGCAACTTGGCGACCCACAAGCCCACCAGCTTGTTTCTGCGCGCGAGCGCCTTGAACTTGAGCTCCTCATCCACCGCGAAGCGCTTTTCGAATTGTTCCTCGCGGTCCTCGAACCCGCTCATACGGCCCTCCCTCCAACTTTCCCATATTGAGTTTAACCCGGCGGGCCTCGCCCGCCTTGCGTTAGCGCAATTGATCTTCGCCGCTCACCATCCAAGGCAGGCGCGAGAGAGAAGTTGGAACGCGCGCGCCCGATGCGACAGCGCCAACGAACCGTCGGCCGGGACGCCGTGCTTTTCCCGCGCGGTCATCTCGCCGAATCCGCGCGAATGGCCATCGGGCAGGAAGATCGGATCATAGCCGAAACCGTTGGCGCCGCGCGGCGGGAAGACCAGGCGTCCGTCCACCCGCCCTTCGAAATATTCGATATGGTCGTCCGGCCAGGCCAGCGCCAGCGCGCTGATGAAATGCGCGCGCCACGGCTCGGGCGCCGCCGCGCCAAGGAGCTCCCGCTCGATGCGCGCCATCGCGGCGGAGAAGTCCTTGGAGCCCGCCGCCCAGCGCGCCGAATAGATGCCGGGCGCGCCGCGCAGGGCGTCGACGCAAAGGCCGGAATCGTCGGCCAGCGCCGGCAGGTTGGCGGCCGGCGCCGCCGCGCGCGCCTTTAGTTTCGCGTTGGCCTCGAATGTCGCGCCCGTTTCTTCGGGTTCGGCCAGCGCGAGGTCGCCGGCGCCGATCACTTCGATTCGATGGGGCGCGAGAAGATCGCGAAATTCGCGCAGCTTCCCGGCGTTATGCGTCGCCGCGACCAACGGCCCGACCAGCCTGCGATGGATGCGGGGCGCCTCGATGTTCATTCGACGACGATCTTGAGGCGCGCGCCGGCTTTGAGCGCCGCGCCCGGCTCCAGGCCGTTGAGCAGCAGAAACTGTTCGAGCGGGCGGTCGGCGACGGCCATTCGGCGCGCCAACGTCTCGGGCGTATCGGCCGCGTCGAGCTCGACGATCTGGAGGCGCAGCGGATGGGCGGCGGCGGCTTCCTGCGCGCTCAGGCGATGGAACGAGCTGATCGAGGCGCGGAAGCGGGCGTCAATGGCCGGCGTCAAGGCGCGGGCCGCGAAAATGAGCCGATAGACCTTCGGGCCAAGCCGGACGGCGCCCAGACGGAAGCTCCATTGCGCGCCCTGCGCCACCGCCGTCGCCGCGGGCAGATCGTCGACCTTCAGGGTCTCGACGGAAACCGTCTTCAATCCGTCGATCCAGCCGGCGGCGATCGTCGCGTCGAGGCCGGCCGAAGGGTCGGCGCTCACGCTGTCGAGCCGCAGCGCTTCGGCGCCGCCCTCGCCGACCCCGATCAACGCCGCCGATTGATTCTCGAGCACGAAACCTTCGGGCGCCGCGAAGGCGAAGCCGAGCTTGGGGTGAACGAAGCGCGGGCCGCGCACCAGCCCCTCGGCGGGATCGTCGCCGAACGCCAGTCCGTTGATCGCGGCAAGATAGGCGTCGCGGCCGGTTTCACCGACGCCGGGCGCGCCGATCTGGCGCGCCTCCGCCACCGCCTGAGCGACGCGCTCGGGCGTCGAGGGATGCGTCGACATCATGTCGGGCTTACCGCCATTGGCGTTTTCGCCGAACAGCGAAGCGCGCATCGCCGTCCACCGCCCGAGCGATTCCAGGAAGCGGGCGGCGGCGAAAGGATCGTAGCCGGCCTGGCCGATGGTCTTGATGCCGATCTGATCGGCCTCGAATTCCTGCTGTCGCGAGAATTGCGCGAGGCCCAGCCGCCCTTTGGCTTCCTGCTCCTGCCCCTCCTCGGGCCGATCGAGCACGGCGGTCGAAACCCGCGCGAACAGCGCCGCCGTCTTCTCCTTTTCGGCGCGCTTTGCCGCATGCTGGGCGGTGACATGCGCGATTTCATGCGCCATCACGGCGGCGATCTCGGCCGAATCGTCGGCGAGAGCGAGCAGGCCGCGCGTCACGAAAATATCGCCCGACGGCAACGCGAAAGCGTTGACGATCGGCGAATTCAGGATCGTCACCCGATAGACCTCGGACGGCGTCTGGGTGGCGGGGGCGAGGCGCGCCAGAATCTCGTTGAGGTATCGCTCGGCGGCCGGCGCGCTATATTCGCCGCCGAACAATTCGACGAGGCGCTTGCGCTCGGTGTTGGCCGGCGTGCCGCCGGTGGTGCGCGGCGCCGCGCTCGGCACAAGGCTCGCCGATTTCGGCCCCGAGGCGTCGATGTTGGCGCAAGCGACCGCCAGCAGCGGCGCCAGGCAAACGAGGCCGAGGCGCGCCAGGCGCAACAGGCCGCGCCCCCAGAATGCCTGGGGACCGTCGCCTGGAGACCTTCGCTGCGAAGCCGTCCCGCCTGCGCTCATTTGCCTGGCTTATCCTCGCGGTTGCCGACGCCTTCCGCCAATCGCTCGATTTGTTCGGGCCCGGAAATCGCCATCCGAAGCCCGAACCGGTTGTCCATTGCGCCGCGCACCCTGATTCTGGCGCCGGCCAGCGCGGCGAGGGCGACCCCGGCGCGTTCGAAAGCCTGCGCCTGGCGCGCCGCCGCGACCGCCGTAAAACCGCCCCGACGGCCAAAGTCGAGATAAATTCTGGCGCGGCCCTGGCCGACCCGGCGCACGACGCCCTCGACGATGGCGAACCGGCCGTCGCGCTGGCGTAATTCATCGAGGTCGGTCGCCTCGACCACCCCATAATATGGATCGGTCCACAGGCCAAGGCCGTTCGCGCGGGCGGCGTCCTCGGCGGCGAGCCGCTCCATCCTGCAATCGCGCGTCTCGACCTCCGGCCGCACCCGCGCCAGGCCCACCGACAGCAGGCCAAGGGCCATCGAAACGGACGGCGCGCCCGCGTCCCCGGCGAAAACGTCGGCCAGCACCCGGCCCCAGCGGTCGCGCCTCGCCGCCAGCACGCGCAGGCCGACTTCGCGTCCGACCAGCCGGGACGACAGCCAGTTTCGCGCCTGCGCGGCGTTTTCCGGCTCGCCGCGGCCGGGATCCGGGATGTCGAGCCCGGCGAGGCGCGCCTCGCGACCATCCGCGAGCAGGATTTCCCCGCGCTCGGAGACGGCGGAAACGCGCGCGCTCTCCTCGCCTGCCGTTGGACACGCGGCGCGCGCAGGGGTCGCCAGCAACAGAAGGGCGGCGAAAAGCGTGGCAAGGCGACGCGGCGCGCGGCAATTCATGGCCCCGGCCCCGATCGCCGAAGATGCGCGCACGCCGATTTCATGGTAGAGGCGCTTTCGCCGGTGCAAGACACATCGATGATGTTTCCATTGCGCAATCGAACGGCGCGCGGGTTTCCCTGTGCGAGCCTCTTGAAATGGAAAGGCCGATCGAATCATAACATATTGTGCGCCCGCCTCTCGAAGGCGCCAGTCCCGGTAGCTCAGCAGGATAGAGCACAGGTTTCCTAAACCTGGGGTCAGGGGTTCGATTCCCTTCCGGGACGCCAACAAAATCAGAATGTTAGCTTGATAACTGAATGGCGATGCTTCCCAAAAGTCGATTTCGGAAGCGCATGGGAAGCAGGCCAATTTCATGAGTGGCGTTGGGTGGAATTCGGGATGCCCGATGATGCGGCGCGCCAAGCGTCAAGCTTAAGGCCCTCTGGCGGGAGTGTCCCAGCCGGGGACCCGATGCTTCCACTGATATCCATCTTTAGCGATGTCCGCCGCCGCGCAGGGGTGTCGCTTCGCCCTCTGGTATCGGCTCCGGCATTGCCTCCGGCGGGCGCACGGCGGCCGAAAGGCTCTTATTGCTTTCCGTTTCGGTCGCCTCGATGGTTCGCAACAAGAGGTGCGCCGTGGTTGCAGGAGCGACGGAGCCGGCGGCGCTGGCAGCGAAACCGCGGTCCGTGGGAGACGCGGACGCTACG
>JBEKSH010000276.1:0-4978 GCA_049517235.1 Roseiarcus sp.
ATCGGTGAGCGATACATTGCGGGCGCCGCCCTCACAAATTGCCGGCGTCAAGTGCGTAACTCATCAGTCAAGTCACTTCGGAGCCAATTCGCGCGCCATCCTCTGCGCCTCGGCGATCTGATCGGGCGTCATCTTGGCGGCTATTTGATCGCGGTCTTTGCGAGCCAGGTGGCGGATTTCAGCGTAAGTAATGGCCGTTTGGTTAGTTCGGCCCTTCCGTAGCAAGAATCGGAGATTCGTTGCCTTCGTTGTCCTGCTTTTTCCGGCGTTGAGCCTCGGCGGCCTCGACCTGCCTCCGCAGGGTGTTGACAAAATCCCAGCTCGTCGCGGGCAAGGTCGATGCTGGTATGCCACAACGTCTCCTAAGTTCTGACGCCAGCAACCACGCTCTGAGACCACACTCCCCCGCCCGATTATTCGCCTCCGTCTGCATACACTCTTCATCCCCCACGACATTCCACCAAAACAAGATAGCTTGGTCAGCGAGCGCCAGTTCATTTGGCATGGATAGCGCGCGATCCATCAAATCGGTATCGATAGCTTTCCAATCTGCTTCGGCCGGGAATGGCCCGATAGCGGGTAGCGTCAAGTGACGTTCGCCCGCGTGGCCTTCTGATCTGTCATGCAACTCGTTGTCGGTGATGGAATTACCGCAATGGACAGCAAATTTTTCCAAGATTATCGCGACGCGCTGTGCCAGGTAGCGTGCGTCTTTCTTAAGGGTCGCACGATGCACAAAGACATGATCCAACCCCCAGCCGATAGAAGCTGTCAGGACGCTACTTGAGGCCGATATTTTCAGGACGTCCAGCCAGTCAATGGACATTTTCGCCTCCCTATCGGTGGCAGGGCTATCCGTCGAAACTTACCGCCCCCGGCTCGCCCCAGAAGCCGCCCCGGGTGAGAGTTTGAATGAATCTTAAGGCCCAAGGCTTCAGCGGCGACGGCGGCGCCGATCGAGCCGCCCAGATGTCCGTTGGACGAGAATGTGCGGCCGGAGCGTTCGTAGGTTTTGTTAAGCTCCGCGACAGCCCGGTAAATAGCGGCGACAGGTTCAGGCAACTTGATGCGCACGGGGTCGGGTTGCACGCTCACTTCGGAACCCATCTGCGTGCCATCCGCTGCGCCTTGGCGATCTGATCCGGGGTCATCTTGGCAGTCAATTCATCACGGTTCTTGACCGCAGACTCACGGACTTTGGCATCCACCGGGCGGAAGGCCGCCAAGTTGAACCACATGTGGGCCTGCGTATAGTCCTGCGGCGCGCCCCGGCCCTTGTCGTACATGAAGCCGAGGGCAGCCTCGGCCGTCGCCGACTTTGATGATCGCTGATATGTTTCCCATTGTGTTGCTGTCCTTTTCGTTGGGCTCTCGGCTGATGCGGGTGACGCTGGCGGAGGTCATTCGAGACAGATTCTGACGCGGGCGTTCTGGTAGCACGGCTTCGCCTCAGTGCCCGCCTTCCGTGCGTGCGCCCCGTTCAAAAACCAGATCTCCGACGGGTCAGGCCCCGGAGAGGGTGGGTCGGCATAAGAGGCGGGACCTGCATTCTCGATGCGGAACTTTCGCCCGTCGGGTAGCGTGATTATCGCGTGATAGGCTCCCTGCGCCATGGAAGAGCGCACCACACAGTCCGTGTAGACGGATGGTTGATGGTCTGCGAAAACTTCGATTATGCAGGGATTCTTGTAGAGAAACTCCGAGGCTGCGGGGCGCGACCACGGGGTTAGAGTTAGGAGCATCGCCGTCGCGGACGCGGCTGCGATTTTCATGTTACTTCTCCCGGTGTTCGAGCAGCCCGATCGCCAGGCCCTGTTTTCGCTATCGCGCTGAAGGAGTCGCCGCTTGAGTCGCCTCACTCGCTCTCTGAGAACACCGATCCCCAATCGCGACTCCAATGACCCCAGGAGACTGGCATTCGCGTTGCGCGGTTGTCGAGACCTTCTCGAGAAGTTGCGTTGCGAAACTGCTAGCCTCAACACGATCGAGCGCCACGACGTGATGGGGCGCGCCTACACCGCCTTCAACTGCGCCGTGACCGCCTGGCATATGACGGATTGGGTGTGGGCCGAACTCGACCAGAACCAGTGGAAGGAGGTTCAAGAGTTTGCAGGCACGGGCTGCAAGCTCGTGGCGACGAACCCCAAGCCACTCCAAGAATACGTGCGCCGCTCCTCCCATGCGCTCAAGCTATGCGAGCTCCTCGCCAATGGCTCGAAACACTGTGTCTTGCTCCGTCCCGATTTACGCGTTCGAACGACAATGACGGACGGCGATGGCGCAGATTACGGCAATCCCATCTTGAAAGACGACGGCAAAGAGATTTGGGTCGGTGAGGTCTTGTGCCAAGCGGCGTGCTGGTGGCAGGATTTCCTGACGGATTGGCACATCGCTGAGGAGCCTCCCTTTGTCCCAGAGGGAGATGGGGGTGGACCTCCGTTTCCTCTGAACCGCGTGCCTTAATTCCGCATAGGAGGGTCTGCTGCATCGGCTGACCGGCCAGCACGCAACGTCACAAGCCGGTCAAGGATGCGAGGGACACCAGCCCAGCAGCGACTCACTCTGGCACTTTTGAAGCCATTCACGCGCCATCCGCTGCGCCTCGGCGATTTGAGAGGGCGTCATCTTGGCAGTTAATTCATCGCGGGCGCTGACAGCCTCGTCATGGGTTTCGGTAAAAATTGTGAAGCCAGAGGCCGCCAAGTTGAACCACATGTGGGCCAGTACATAGTCCTGCGGCACGCCCCGGCCATTTTCATAGAACCTGCCAAGGTTTTTCTGCGCAGTGGCATTTCCGCGGTCGGCGGCTTTGCGGTACCACATGGCCGCCAAAGCATAGTCCTGCGGCTCGCCACGGCCGTTTTCGTACATCGCGCCGAGGCTGTTCTGCGCGTCGGAGTCTCCGTCGTCGGCGGCTTTGCGGTACCAAATAGCGGCCGTCGCGTCGCTCTGCAGCACGCCATAGCCCTTTTCGTACATGTAGCCGAGGGCGTCCTCCGCCATCACGTTCCCCTGGTTGGCCAGCGGCTGCCAGAGCCGTAACGCCGCTGCGTAATCGTGGCGTCCAAAAGCAACCATACCGCGCCCATACGCAACCTGTCCGTCCTCAAGCGGTCCTGCCGTCGCAACACCAAACTGGGTGAGCGCCAGAAGGCCGCTGGCAAAGAGAATTGTGATCCGCTGTTTCACGGTTCGCCCGCCTGGGGGACAAGAACGCAACGCCAATAGACCCCCGCCGTCTTAAAGCCGTCAACCGACGCGACGAGGCGCGTTCGCAACCGTCTGCGCCTCCTAATTGCCGAGACCGCCACCGGATACTTGCCGCCTTTCCGGCGACCGTCAGAGCAGCGCCCCAGCTGCATCGCCGAGAAATATCTTGTCTTCGCGGGCATGGCGCCGCCCCCACCGTCATGACCGGGCTTGTCCCGGTCATCCACGTCGGGCCAACATGTTCGGATGCGCGGAGGTTGGGTTTATATCATGACGAACCGGCCGAACGGCACGCTCTATACCGGCGTGACGAACGACATCGCGCGGCGAAGCTGGGAGCATTGGGAAGGCCGCGTCGAAGGGTTCACCAAGAGGTATGGGCTCAAACTCCTCGTTCTTAGGGAATTCTATGAAGACATTCGCGACGCGCTTCAACGCGAGAGCAATTTGAAGCATTGGCCGCGGGCGTGGAAGATACGCCTGATCCTGGCCGCCAATCCCGAATGGCGGGATTTGTACGAGGACTTGAGCAAGTGACAGGCGCAAGCGACCCACCGATCGCCGCTCCTTTGAGGGAGCAAGACGTGGATGGCCGGCACAAGGCCGGCCATGACCCCAGCAGACGTTTTCCGACAGGTCACGCTCACCAGGTCTTGATGTGACCCGCCTCCTCGCGCCGGGTCCACGCCAACTCGTGTTGATCAAAATATCAAAACAAACGCTTTCTGAAAATCGCGAAGCGTGTTATCGTGACCGTAAGCCGCTTCGAACCCGCGCACGCCCTGTGTTGAGAAAAAACCCGAGACGATCCCCAAAAACGCGATTTCCAAATTTTTTCGCTCGCAACCCGCTGAAATCGCCCGAATCGCCCAAATAAAAATTTGGAAAAGCTTGCAAAATCCTTGGAGGCCGGTACGAATCACCCTGCGATTTCAATGGCCCTGGTTGAAGCCGCCTTGCCGCCGACGTGTCTTTGAGCGTCAATCCAAATGAATCCAAATGCGGGACAGGCCTTCACCTGGCCTCTCCCGCGAGCGGGAGAGGGGCGCCGGCGCCGTGCGACGAGCGATTTCTGACGCTCCGTCGTCAATGCTAGAAGGCTCTTCCCTGCAATCTGCGCGGCCCTGATGAACCCGATTTTCGCCAATATTGGCACAAGCGTCTTCGAAGTGATGTCGAGGCTGGCGCGCGAGCGCCAGGCGGTCAATCTCGGCCAGGGCTTTCCCGACGATCCCGGCCCCGCCGACGTGCGCGCCAGGGCGGCCGAGGCGGTCCTGTCGGGCTGGAATCAATATCCGCCGATGATGGGCCTGCCCGAATTGCGCGAGGCGATCGCCGCCCATTACCGGCGGTTCCAGGGGCTCGAACTCGACGCCTCAAACGAGGTGATGGTGACGTCCGGGGCGACCGAGGCGCTGGCCGGCGCGCTTCTCGCGCTGATCGAGGCGGGCGACGAAGTCGTGCTGTTCCAGCCGATGTACGACGCCTACCTGCCGCTGGTGCGGCGCGCCGGCGGCGTGGCGAAATTCGTCACCCTCAAGCCGCCGCGCTGGACGATCCGCGAAGAGGATCTCGCCGCCGCCTTTTCCCCGCGCACCCGCGTCGTTCTGTTCAACAACCCGCTCAACCCCGCCGGCGCCGTTTACGATCGCGACGCCCTGGCGCTGCTCGCGCGGTTCTGCGTCGAATTCGACGCGATCGCGCTATGCGACGAGGTCTGGGAACACGTCGTGTTCGACGGCCGCGCCCATGTCCCGTTGATGGCGAT
>JBEKSH010000277.1:0-4977 GCA_049517235.1 Roseiarcus sp.
ACCTCGTGGGAGAAGGCGGTCAGCGCGTAGAGATGCGGGCGCGCGCCGGATGGCGCGAACAGTCCGGCGAGCCAGCGATCACGATCGTGATCGCGCGTCAAAGCCTCGCAATGGGTGTAGGCTTGCGCGGAAGCTGCCGACCATGGCGGAGCCGCGCTCATGGCGCCGCGACGAGCGCCGCCGCGACGCGGCGGTTTTCGTCGAGCAGCACGTTGTAAAGCCGCGCCGCCGGCCCGGTCGCCATCCCTTCGACGCGCAGGCCCGCCTCTCTCAGGCGCGCCTTCACGGGAACCGACAGCGGCGCCATTTTCTCGCCCGTCCCCACCACAAATATTTCGATCGAGCGCGGATGCTCGGCAAGCTCGGCGAAAAGGGAAGCCAGCGAATCCACGGAGATTTCGACCGGGGTCAAAGGCTCGAAGGCGCGTATCCCGACCGGCGTCGCGAGGATCGAGCCGACGTGCGACATGCCGGCGAAGCGGAAGCCGCCGGCGCCGTAACCCTCGATCAAATGGCGGCCGGGGACGAAAGCGTCGATCCGCGCCGCCGCGCTCACCCCTTCGCCTTCGAAATGGGGACGCCCTGGTCTTCGAGCGCGCCTTGCCTGTCAAAAACATCGGCTCTGACGCCGAGATAGATCAGCATCGGCGAACAGATGAAGATCGAGGAATAGGTGGCGACGAAGATGCCCCAGATCATCGCGGCCGAGAACGAACGGATGACATGGCCGCCAAGAAAGAACAGCGCGAGCAAGGCGAGGAAAACGGTTGTCGCCGTCATGATCGTGCGCGGCAGCACCGCGTTGACCGACATGTCGACGATTTCGGCGGTCGACAGACGTTTGTATTTGCGCATGACTTCGCGAATGCGGTCGAGCACGACGACCGTCTCGTTGAGCGAGTAGCCGACAATCGTCAGGATCGCCGCGATCGACGTCGTGTTGAATTCGAGCTGGGTCACGCAGAAGAATCCGACGGTCAGCAGCAGATCGTGCATCGTGCCGATGATGGCGCCGACGGCGAACTGCCACTCGAACCGGAACCACAAATAAGTCAGCACCGCGAGGATCGAAACGACGATGCCGAGCGTGCCCTTCTGCTCCAGTTCGCCCGACACGCGCGGCCCCACCGCGTCGACGCTGCGGAATTCGTAATTGTCGGAAAAAGCCTGCCGCAACTTGCCGACCGCGTTCTGCTGCGCCGCTTCACCGCCCGGCTGCACGCCGACCCGCAACACGGCGTCGGTGTCGCCGCCCGACCGCTGCACCTCCACCGCGCCGAGGCCGAGCGACTCGGCCGTTCCGCGCAAGGACGCTATGTCGGCGACGCCGCTCTTGGCGCGCAGTTCGATCTGCGTGCCGCCCTCAAAGTCGATGCCGAAATTCATGCCGACGAAGAAGAACAGCAGCACCGAAATGATCGACATTGTCGCGGAGAACGGATAGCTCACGCGCCGGAAGCGCATGAAGCCGAATTTCGTGTTCTCGGGCGCGAGGCGCAGCAGCTTCATGAGGTCATTTCCTTCGCGCGGGAGAGCAGCGGCGCGTCCCGCCCGTCGGCCTAGTCCAATTCAGGCGAGGGAAAAACGCCCGCGCTCGCATTTCTCCTTGGCGCGTCATATCGGCAGCCGGGTCGGGCGCTTGTAGCGATACCACAGCGCAATCATCATCCGCGTCATGGTCACCGCCGTCACGACCGAAGTGAGAATGCCGAGACCGAGCGAAACCGCGAAGCCGCGCACCGGACCCGAGCCGAACAGGTAGAGGATCACCGCGGCGACGAACATGGTCACGTTCGAATCGATGATCGTCGCAAACGCGCGCTTGAAGCCGGCGTCCAGCGCGGAAATGATCGAGCGGCCCAAATGCGCCTCTTCGCGGATGCGCTCGTAGATCAGCACGTTGGAATCGACCGCCATGCCGATCGTGAAGACGACGCCCGCGATGCCGGGCAGGGTCAGCGTCGCGCCAAGCAGCGCCATCGAGGCGAAAATGAACAGGATATGCACCGCCAGCGCGATGTCGGCGAACACGCCGAATATTCCGTATGTGGCGAGCATGTAGCAAACGACCAGAACGCCGCCGACGAGCGCCGCCCGCTTGCCCGCGTCGATCGAATCCTGCCCGAGGCCGGGGCCGACCGTGCGCTCCTCGACGACCGTCAGCTTCGCCGGCAGCGCGCCCGCGCGCAGCAGAACGGCGAGATTGTCCGCCTGCTCGACGGTGAAACTGCCGGTGATCTGACCCGAGCCGCCGGTGATCGGCCCGAGAATGCGCGGCGCGGAGATGACCTTCCCGTCCAGAACGATGGCGAACAGGCGCCCCACATTCTCCGACGTCACCTGTCCGAAGCGTTGGCCCCCCCGGAAATTGAACCGGAAATTGACGACCGGTTCGCTGGTGCGCGAGTCGAAACCGGGCTGCGCATCGGTCAGGTCCTCGCCCGCCACCATGACGCGCTTTTGCACGGGAATCTGGCCGCCTTGTTGTTGCGGCAGATCGTCGACCTCGCTCGGCGGATCCCCGGGATCGGCGACGAGGCGGAATTCGAGCTTGGCGGTCGTGCCGAGCAGCTCTTTCAGCCTTGTCGTGTCCTGCAAGCCTGGCACTTCGACGAGCACGCGATCGGCGCCTTGCTGCTGGATATTCGGCTCCGTGGTGCCGAGCGCGTCGACGCGCCGGCGCAGGACTTCGATCGATTGCGCGACTGCGCGGCGAATCTTGTCGTTGATCGCCGCGTCGGTCAGCGTCAGCTGAACCGCGCCCTCGCCGGTCTCGGCGACGTCAAGCAAGTGGCCGGACGTTCCGATGATCGCATTGCTGATCGGCGTGTTGAGCGTTTCAAGAAGCGGAAGCGCCCTGGCGCGCTCGGCCAGATCGGCGATGCGCACCTGGACTCCGCGCGGTTGAACGGCGATGCCGCCGCTGATCGAGATCTTCCCCTCGCGCAACTTCCCGCGCACGTCGTCGCGCAGGGCGTCGACCTGGGCATGTGTCAACGAGGGGCTGTCAACCTCCAGGAGCACGTGGGCGCCCCCTTGCAGATCAAGTCCCAGCACGATCGCGCGGATCGGCAGGAACGCGGGCAGCGCTTTTTGCAGGCGCCCAAGCGTCTCCGTTCCCAGAAAGCTCGGCGCGAGCAGCAGCATGGCCACGAACGTGACCGCCAGAATGGAGGCGACCTTCCAGGGAGCCAGACGAAGCATCGTGTTTTACAGTCTCCGCGAGGCGACGGGCGGCGGCGCCGGCCCCTTCGTTCATTTGGAAGGCGCGTCCTTGACCGGCTCGCCCTTGGCGCGCACCGAGCCAATGCCCGACCGCGCGACGCGAACGCGCACGTTCGGAGCGACCTCGACCTCGACTTCCGTATCGTCGGTCGCCTTGGTGATTTTGCCGATCAGACCGCCGGTGGTGACGATCGTGTCGCCGCGCCGCGCGCCCTGGACCATGTCCCGCTGTTCCTTGGCGCGTCGCTGCTGCGGACGCAGGATCAGGAAATACATGATCGCGAATATGACAATGAAGGGCGCGAACTGGATGAGCATGTCGGACGACCCGAACCCGGCCGCCCCGCTCGCCTGGGCGAAAGCTGGCGTAATGAACAAGGGATAGAACTCCAACGGCGGGACTATGCGCGCCTTGCGAAGGCTTTGTTGAGCGCGCGGCATATATAACGGGCGGCGCTACGAAAGCAACGGCGCGGCCTTTGGCCGCCCGGGCGTCTATTGTGGCGGCATGACGCGCCGGTCAATCGTCCGCCCGATCTCCACCCGCCCCGCCGACGCCAAGACTGACGCGAATCAACCGCCCGAATTCGAGGAAATCCTCCTTGCGCGGCGAACTCGCGCGCCAGGCGAGGCCGATCTCGCGCGCCGGCTCGGGCGGAGCAAAACGCAGCAGTTTGGCCGGGGAATGCCGCGTCTCGAGTTCCGCGGCGATTTCCGGCGGCAAAGTCACCCGTAACCGTTGGCGACCATTTGCACGACGGTCGAAATGCTTGAGACGCCGAGAGTGTCGACTTTGTCGTTGCGCCGCGGATTGCAGAAACTCAGCGCCTGATCGCGCAGGCAATGGCCCTCTTCAAGCAGCAACAGCGTCTCGCGCGCCTTGATCTCTTCGACCGGAAGCAGCATTTTCGACGTGTCGTAGTCCGCCGTCGTCGCAAGTAGGAAGCGGTCCTCGAACAGCCCCTGCGTCTCGACGCCGGGCTCTTCGATCGGCGCGGCGAGCAACAGCAGGTCGAGCTTGCCGTCGAGCAATTCGCTGGCGAGCGATCTTGTCAGGGGCTCGCGCTGCCGCAGTTCGAGTTCAGGATATTGCCCGCGCAGAACGGGGAGCATTCTTGGCGGGCCATAGGGCGCGACGGACGGGATCACGCCCAGCCGCAAGGGCCCGCGCAGCAGCCGGTCGCGTCTCTGCACGCGTTCGATCAGATCGCGCACCTCGTTGAGAATGCGCTGGCCGCGCCGCGCGAATTCGTCCCCTCCGGGGTCAGCGTCACGCCCCGGCGCGTTCGCTCGACGAGCGTCGTGCCGAGCTTGGCCCCGAGGTCGGCGATCTGCATGGAAAGCGCCGGCTGCGTCACGGCGGCTTCCCCCGCCGCGCGGCCGAAATGCAGATGGCGGGCGAGGACGTCGAAGTAGCGCAATTGGCGAAGCGTCAAGTCGATCATCATTTTATCTTATCACGGCGGCGATGAGATATGAATTGACCTGATCGCTCCCGCTTTCTAGTGGCTAGTGGCCAAAATCTGACGCTTGGTTCCTGCGCTGATAGGCGGGAGTCGACCCGTGCCGGACGTTGAGATTGTCGCGGTCGCAATGTCAGATTTTGTGAAGGTTTTCGGATGCCGGCCGCGGACGTAACGGCGGTGCATGCACGGGCGGCCGGCGTTCGAAAACCTCCAAGGGACGAAACCGCGGGGTTGGATGAGCACGAGCTTGCCGCCGCGGCCTATGGGGATTTAAGCGCGCGGATTA
>JBEKSH010000278.1:0-4962 GCA_049517235.1 Roseiarcus sp.
CATCTTCTCGATATCGCGCTCACCGACGAATCGCTCGCCAGCGTTCGCTTGTTCATCGCGGAGGCGAGCCGCCTGCGCGAGCAAGTCAAGCTTCTGCTCGAGGACAATGCGAACAATCCGCTCGCGGCCATTTCGGACATTCTCAAGGTTTACGCCGATCGAGGCGCGCTCGCCCCGGATGACCTGCGGCTCGCCGCCGAGCAGTATTTCATTCTGGTTGTCGGCGTGCCGCAACGTCTGGCGCTTCTGGTCGGCCGCGAGCCGCCGGAGCGCGAGGCGCGCCGATTGCACGCGGCGGTCAAGCTGTTTCTCGACGGTTGCAGGCGAAAGCGCCTTCCCTCGGAGCCGACCTCTTCAAGCGAGCGCTAGCCGCGCGCCGCCTTTCCTGCAACGCCAACCCAAAGTCCGCTCCTTGACGCGCTCCGATCGTCGGCGACAGACTTGGAAACCGCTCAAGCCGGCTTTCACCGGATGCGGATCGCGCATCGACTGCGCCTCCCTGCGGATCATTTGAGGAACTTGAAATACTCGACATTGAGCGCCGCATCGGTCGGTCCGAGTTGCGCCGCGACCTTGGGCAGAATGTCGGCGGCGGGGCCCGAGCGGAATGCGGCCAGCGCGTCGAGCGGTTTTGACGAGGCGATCGCCACGAGAATTTGCAAGGCGCCGATCGAACCGGCGTCGGGCGTGATCGGCACGCTGAATGGCGCGTTTTGATCGCTGGCGAGACCCCGGCTGACGATCTTGTGCGCGAGACCGTCATTGGTGATCAGCAACAGGTCGAGGCGCCGGCCCGCGAGGGCGCCGATCGAGCCCGCCAGCGGCTTGCCGCGCGGCACGTCATAGGCGGCGAGTTTGATCGTCGGCGCGGCCGCGCGGTCCGATTGCGCGGCGGCGATGAGGCCGACGGCCGGGCATTGCGGCGAGGCGATCAGCCGCACAGTGAGCATTGGCTCGACGCCGACGTCATGGACGAATGATGCGTAGAACCGCTGAAAGGCTTGCTTCTCGGCGCCGACGCCCTCAATCGCGATCGAATCGCCGCCGGCGGCGCCGGCGCGCGCCAGGAAACAAGGGCCGCCGTCGAAGCCGCGCAGGAACCGCGCCGCCTTGTCCATTGGCTCCAGCGCGGCGACCTGCTGGTTCGCATCGCTCTTGGGCGGTTGCGGCTTCGGCTCGGGAGGCGCCGGCGCGACATTGATTTTCGTCGTCATGCGCGCCGCGCCGCCGTCGCTGTTCGAGGCGACGACGTCGAAAGCGAATTGCCCGGGCTTCGTCGGCCTGCCGGAAATCTCGCCGAAGCCCGATCCGAGATCGATGAACGACAAGCCCTCCGGCGGACGGGGCTCGACATGCAAAGCGATGCCCTTGGCGCCGTTCGGGTCGCTGAACGGCGGCAGGTCGGCGGCATAGTCCCTGCCGACCGTCGCGTCGTCGATGGCGAGCATGGCCTGCGGCGCGCGGGGCGGAACGATCGCTGCAACCTGGCCCGGACCGGCGCCCGCCCTGCCCGCCTCCGCCGCGTTCGATGCGGCGGCGTCAGGCTTCGACGCCGGCTGCGCCGGTTTCGCGTCGCCCAACGCCGGCGGCGGGAGCAGCTCTGGCGCCGCGCCTATGATGATCGGCTCGCTCTCCTGCGCGGCCGGCGGCGTCTCAACCTGTGCCGAGCTTTCAGCAACTGGCGCCGCCCGCAGGTTCGCGGGCGGCTGAACCAGCAGCGTCTCCGGCTGCGCTGGGCCTTCGACGGCTTTCGCCGACGGCGTCGCCTCGTCTTTCGCCGAACTTTCGGCGACCGGCTCGACGGGGGGCGGAATTGCCTGCATCGGCGTCTTCGCCGGAGTTTCGGCGACCGGACCCGCCTGCGAACTGGCAGGCGGCTCAGCCGGCGGCGTCGCCGCTGCCGGCGCGCTTTCGGCGACTTTCGCCGCCGGCGCCGTCTCGTTTTTCGCCGGGGTTTCGGCGACAGGTTTGTCGGCAGGCGGAATCGCCAGCGCCTCGGTCTTCGCCGGGGTTTCGGCGAGCGGACCCGCCTGCGAACTGGCAGGCGGCTCTGCGGGCGACGTCACCGCCGGCGTCGCGCTTTCAGCGACTTTCGCCGCCGGCGCCGTCTCTTCTTTCGCCGGGGGTTCGGCAACCGGACCCGCCTGCGAACTAGCGGGCGGCTCAACCAGAGGCGTCGCCGTCGCTGCCGGCTTCGCTTCGACCTTCGCCGAGCCCTCGGCGATCAGCTTGGCCTGTGCGTCGACGAGGAGTGGAATGGACGCCGTCATGCTTTGGGCGGCTTTCGCGGGCGGCGCCGCCTCGTCCTTTGCAGCGCTTTCGGCGATTGGCGCGGCCTCAGATTTGCCGGTGGGCGGAGCCGGCGGCTTCTCGGCTGCGGCCAGGTTTTCGGCAGCCGGACTCGCCTGCGACCCGGCGGGCGGCGTCGCCGCCATCGTCGGCTTCACCTCGACATTCGCCGGCGCCGCTGTGTCGCCCTTCGCCGGGCTCCGGGCCACCGGACTGACCGGCGCGCTGCCAGCGTGCGCGACGGCCGGCGACTGCGCCCGGTCCGGGCTTACGGCGACTCCCACCGACGGCGCCGTCCTGTCCTTCGCCAAGCCTTCGGCGGCCGGCTTCGCCGGCAGGTTGATCGGAGGCGGAGCAGGCGGCGCGGCGTCGTCAACGCGCCCAGGCGTCGCGTTCGCAACGGTATCGCCCGCGCTAGCGCGGGCAGTGTGTCTTTCTTGGCTTGGCTTGCTCACAGAATCGACAGGTTCGGCGGCGCTTGGCGGACGCGACCCGAACGCACCCGAAGATGCGGCGGGCGCGCTCGTCGGGCTGCCGGAAGTGGTCGGTTCAAAGGGCGGGCTTTGCGCCGCCGGACGCGGCGGCGGCTGGCGCGCCGCCTCGATTCCAGAATCGGCGATCGATGGCCACGAGCCGGATCGGAATAACGACTCCCTGAAGAGATAGGTCGCGCCACCCGCGCCGAGAACCACGAGACAGATGACGCCGGCGATCAGCGGTCTGGGGGTCATTGTCGTATTTGCTCAGTGAACGCGCCCTTGAAGCAGCTTCGACCCACTGGGTTTCTTATCACGCTTCGGTCCTCCGGGCCAGGAGCGCCGATGGCTCCTGTCTCGCCTTCCGCTCCTGGCGGCCCGGGGCAAACCGCCTCGTCGCGCTCGCGCCCGTCCGCCGGCGCTTTGACTTGGCTCAATGACTTGTATCAATGTGGCGGCGCGCGATGGCGGTATGACGCAAAAATGAATGCGCCGATGGCGCGGGTGGGAAACGTCGATGGAGAGAATCTGGCTTGCGAGATATCAGCAGGGGGTGCCTGCCGACGTCGATGTCGCGGCGTTCCGCAGCATCGGCGAGGTGTTCGAAAAAAGCGCGGCGAAGTTCGGGCCTCGCGCCGCCTTCGTCAACATGGGAACCGAGATCAGCTATGCCGAGATGGAGCGCCTGACGCGCAGCTTCGCCGCCTATCTGCAAGCGGTGCTGAAGCTGCCGCGCGGCGCGCGGGTGGCGCTGATGATGCCCAACGTCCTGCAATATCCGATCGCGCTGTTCGGCGCGCTGCGCGCCGGCTACACCGTGGTCAACTGCAATCCGCTGTACACCCCCCGCGAGCTGAAGCATCAACTTAGCGATTCCGGGGCGCAGGCGATCGTCGTGGTCGAGAACTTCGCCTGGGTCGTCGAGCAGGTGATCGCGGCGACCGCGGTCAAGCACGTGGTCGTCACCGGGCTCGGCGACATGCTGGGCTTTCCCAAAGGCCTGGCGGTCAATTTCGTCGTCAAGTTCGTCAAGAAAATGGTCCCGGCCTGGCGCCTGCCGGGCGCGGTCCCGTTCAGGGTCGCCTTGCGGCTCGGCGCGCGCGCGCCGTTCGAACCGGTCGACGTCGGCCCGGACGACCTGGCGTTCCTGCAATATACCGGCGGAACCACCGGGCTGCCCAAGGGCGCGATGCTCAGCCACGCCAACATCGTCGCCAACCTGCAGCAGGCGCACGCCTGGCTCCGGCCGGTCCTCGAGGAAGGGCGCGAGACCATCGTCACCGCGCTGCCGCTGTACCATTCCTTCGCGCTGACGGTGAACTGCCTGGTGTTTGTGAAGATCGGCGCGACCAACGTGCTGATCACCAATCCGCGCGACATCCCGGGCTTCGTGAAGGAGCTGGCGCGCCGGCCGTTCACGGTGATCACCGGGGTGAACACCCTGTTCAACGCGCTGCTCAACAACCCGGAATTCGCCAGGCTCGATTTTGCGCCGCTGCGGCTGTCGGTGGGCGGCGGCATGGCGGTCCAGCGGGCGGTGGCGGAGAAGTGGAAGCAGGTGACCGGCAAGACGTTGATCGAAGCCTACGGGCTCACCGAAACCTCGCCCGGGGCGGCGATGAACCCGCTCGACCTCGCCGATTACAACGGCTCGATCGGGCTGCCGTTGCCGTCCACCGAGATCGCCATCCGCGACGACGACGGCCGCGATCTGCCGATCGGCGAAGTGGGGGAGCTTTGCGTGCGCGGGCCGCAGGTGATGAAAGGCTACTGGAAGCAACCGGCCGAGACCGCCAAGGTGATGACGCCCGACGGGTTCCTGCGCACCGGCGATGTGGCGATCGTCGACGAGGCCGGGTTCGTGCGCATCGTCGACCGCAAGAAGGACATGATCATCGTCTCCGGGTTCAACGTCTACCCCAACGAACTCGAGGATGTCGTGGCGATGTGCGCGGGCGTTCTCGAAGTGGGGGCGTTCGGCGTGCCGGATCCGGCGTCGGGCGAAGCGGTCAGGATCGCGGTCGTCAGGAAGGATCCGGCGCTGACCGCCCAGGAGGTGATCGCCCATTGCCGCAAGCACCTGACCGGCTACAAAATCCCGCGCCATGTCGAGTTCCGCGACGAGTTGCCCAAGTCGGCGGTCGGCAAGATCCTGCGCCGCGCGTTGCGCGACGAAGCCGCCAAGCCGCCGGCGTGA
>JBEKSH010000279.1:0-4955 GCA_049517235.1 Roseiarcus sp.
CTGGTCAGCTTCGGCGGATCGGCGACGGGCGCGCGCAGAGAGGCCGAACGGATCGCCGCGTCCACCGGGTCCTGGCCGCCGTCGGAGCTCGCCAGCGCCGCCAGCGCGAGGACGCGCGGCTCGTCGAACCCTTGCATGGCGCGCACGGCGGCGACCGCGAGTTCGTTGCGCGTCAGCGTCCCCGTCTTGTCCGCGCACAGCACATCCATCGTCGCCGCTTCGTCCACCGCCGAAAGCCGTGTCGGAAGAACGCCCTGCCTGGCCAGCGCGCGGGCCCCGAAGGCGGTCGCAAGCGTGAAGGTGGCGGGCAGGGCGACCGGGATCGCGGCGAGGATCGCGGTGAGCACGAGCGGAACGACTTCCGTGACGCCCATCCCGATCGCCAGCGCGTAGGCCGTCTGGACCAGGACGACGGCGCCGTTGAACACGGCGAGATTGCGCACGACGCGCAACACGGCCTTCTGCTGGGAGCTAGCGACATAGGCGGCGCTCACCAGTTCGGCCGTCCGCCCGAACCGGGTGCGCGGGCCTGTCGCAGTGACCTGCGCAACCGCCTCGCCCCGCCGCACCAGCGCGCCGGCGTAGGTCTGCAGGCCGGGACCGCCCTCGATCGGCAGGGATTCGCCGGTGAGGGTCGATTGATCGAGCAGGATCTCGCCCCGGATCAGGCGCACATCCGCGCCGACGACGCCGCCCAGCGACAGCTTGACGATGTCGCCCGGAACCAGTTCCGCGACCGGTATGGTCCGCCATGCGCCGTCGCGCCGCGCCGCGGCGACCAGCGCGAGGCGCGACTTCAGCGCGTCGAGCGTCGCCTGCGCGCGACTCTCCTGCAAGAATCCGAGCGCCGCGTTGAACGCCAGCAGAACGGCGATGACCGCGGCCTCGACATACTCGCCCAGCGCGAATTGCAGCACGATCGCGGCTTCCAGCATCCAGGGCACCGGCGCCCAGAAATTGCCGAGCGCCCTGCGCCAGGGCGCCGGCCCGGTCTCCAGCGTCGCGTTCGGACCGAACTCTTCGAGCCGCCGCCGCGCCTCCTCGGTGGTGAGACCGTCGGGTAGGCGGTTCGCAGTGACGTCTTGCGCGATTTCGTGCTTCGATTCGCCATCCATGGGGAGTCTCGGCCAAATTTCGCGGGGACGGGAAGAGCCTCGGGAGACAGGGCGATCTCCAAGGGAAGGTCCGGGCCAACGCTGGACCGGCATTGACAAAAAGAGGTCCGACGCGTCGCCGGCCGCGCTTGTTGATTATCATGGCGGTTTCGTGGCGCGCAGGCAACCGCGCCTGGCGGCGGCCTGTTTCGCGCCGGGCCCCAGCCGGCCGTTCAATGTCAGGGGAGGGGCGGAGGCCCTACGCAGGTCGAAAGGCGTTTGGCGGCGCTTACCGCCGCCATGGCCTGAATAGGCCGCAACTTCGACCCGGCCGTCGACGCCGCTCAGCGGATCAATCCTGTTATGGAAACCGAGCGTCCAGCGGGGTCGCCGTTCGCGCCAAATTCGACCCGCGCCGCCGGCATATCGGCGGCCATTCGATCCTTGCGCGCAGCCTAAGTGTGATCGCCCACTGGCGGTCGCGCGGCGCCCGGCTTCAGTTCAATTTGGCCAGCAACGACGGCCATACGCCCCCAGATGCGTGCCGGGTGGACAAGCGAACCTCCGGGTGAACCACGAATCGGGGTGACAAACGCCATTCGGCCCCGCTTGCCGGCCCGGTCCGCAGGCGTCGCCGGCCAACTGCACCCCCGAGGTCGAATAATCGCCGACCGGCGCCGGCAGAATCGCCGCCTCGACCGCCGTGGCGGTCATAATCATCGCGAAAGCGCCAGCGATCGCCGCCAGTGAGCCGCTTGCTAATATACGTGACAGCATGGTTTTTCCTCCACGGTTGCTGCGACCGGCCCACACAAGCATGACAAGTCTGAACGCCCGATGAAGCGCTTGCGGGCCTCGGATCGGCGACGTGCGCGCCGCCGACGAGATCGACCCTGTCGTCCGGCGCGGCAGGCCTATCGTCGCTCGTGTCTGCCGGCCCCTGGGAGACGGCTCGCGGCGGCTGTGGGCGGACACGGGGCGAGCGATCACGCCGCGAGCATGCCGCGAGGCGGCGCCATCAGCGAGGCGCCCCTTTCGATGGCCTCGGCCATCTCGGGCTCAAGCGTATCGATCGGCAAATCGAGGGCGGCGGCGACGGCGGCGAGACCGATCTCGCGGCAATGACGGGAGAGGAAGATGTCGTCTCGGGCCGTCTGCTCGGCGGCTTGGCGATTGGCGGGACGGTCTTGACGCATGGGACGCTCTCCAAAATGTGCCGCGATTAAGGGGTCCCGCGTTCGGCAAGACCGCTGCGAGGTTACGGTCTGCGCCGCAATGGGCCGTCCGCGCCGGCGTGCGACGATCGAAATGGAAAGACCGCCCTGCGGCGGTCTCCCGAAACCTCACCACGAAACCTCGAGCGGGGCGTCCGATCAGGCGCCGGCAAGCGCCGCGTCGTGGTTGGCCGTCCGGCGATATCGAGCAAAGGCAAGGCCGGCGAAGCCGAGAATCGTCATCGCCCAGGTCGAGACCTCCGGAACGGCGGCGATCGCGACATTTCCAGTCTCTTGGATGGGGTAACCGCCACCATGAGATTCAAACAATGAATAATTGCCGACGCCATTGCCCCAAAGATTCCAGTAACCCGAGTTCAGCGCCGTGGTGAACAGCACCCCATTCAAGTTGAAATGCGGATCGCCGGGCAGGAAGACGTTGTCGTAGATAAAGCGGTTGTCGGGGCTGTAGCTGGCGTTGGGAAAGCCGGAATTCGCCACGAGGCCGATGATGCTCTGCGTCGCGAGGCCGCTGCCGCTGAGGGAGCCGGTCATGGCGGTGACCTCGTTGCCGTTGACCGTGAACGTGCCGACGGCCGTCAACTGTCTGTCGAACGCGGTGAAATCAAAGGTGTAGACTTCCGCCTTGGCGCCCGCCGCGACGAACACCAGCGCGGCTCCCATAAGGGCGGCAAATCGTGAAACCTTGAACTTCGGCATGGCGCATCTCCTTCATTTCCCAACGTCCGCCTGCCCCAAAGTCACGATGATTTGCCGACCTAACCTGCAAAATACGTGCTCCGGGGGCCGTAATGGCGTCTGTGTCATTCCGAAGAGTCAGATGGGGCTCTCCTCAACATCGAATTCATTCCGACGACGCCAGTTAAAGCGGAAAGACTCTAAAGAAGCGCAAAACCCACTCGCTGCAGCAGATTAAATTTGATTTGTTTTTTTGCGCTATTTCGCGCGCTCCTCGGCAATTGTCGCAACCGATCGTGAAGGTTACGGAGCATTGACGTTCTGGCCGGCTTCGCCGCGCCAATTCGCTAAAATATGACTGGTAATCCTTCGAAGGAATTTTCTCAGATCGAGGGAATCTGAAAATGACTAGCCTGAACGGAAACACGGCTCGCCTTGATCACGGCGCCTTCGCGAACGGATCGGCCAAGCTTGCGCTCCGCGGCGCCGTCAAGAGAACATTCGACCTTGGCGCGGCGATCGCCGGCCTCATTCTATTGTCGCCGCTCTTCCTCATCGTCGCCTTGGCGATCAGGCTCGATTCTGACGGCCCCGTCTTCTTTCGCCAGCAGAGGCACGGGCGCAATGGACAGACGATCTCGGTGTTCAAGTTCCGCTCGATGAGCGTCATGGAACATGGCGGCGAGTTCAGGCAGGCCCGGCGAAACGATCCGCGCGTCACGCGCGTCGGCCGCGTATTGCGCCGCACCAACATTGACGAACTTCCGCAGCTTTTAAACGTTCTGGCCGGCGATATGTCGATCGTCGGCCCGCGGCCGCATGCGATCGCTCACAACAGGATGTTCGACAAAGTGATTCCTCCATTTTATCGCCGACAGTCCGTCAAGCCTGGCATCACCGGCTGGGCCCAGGTGAACGGCTATCGCGGAGAAACCGATACGATCGACAAGATGGAGCGCCGTGTGGAGTGCGATCTCTACTACATCGATCATTGGTCGCTTTGGCTGGACCTGAAAATCGTGTTGATGACGCTGCTTTCCAAACAAGCCTACCTCAACGCCTATTGAGTCTCGATCGGCGCCGATCCGTCGAACAACCCGTAGCGCGCGCCGGCCGCCGGTGCGGGTTGAACGTTGCGGTCGGTCCGGGCTGTTGATGCCCGCGAACGGAGTTTTCGCAACATCGTGCGAGTCGAGGCGACGCGCGGCGTCGCCCGCCGCGGCGCGCAGGGCTTGGCGCGGCCGGTGGCGATCGTCGGCGTCGGCGGCGTTTTCGTCGGAGCAAACCTCATCGGCGCGCTGACCCGGCTCGGCTCCGGTCTCGGCTTCCGCTTCTCCCTCGCCTGGAAAGCGACAAGGGCGGCATGATCGCCGCCCTCTTAAAACGGCGGCGTCCTGCCCAGCCGATTGGCGGCGTTGGCGCCGCCGTGGCTTCGGCCATTCAACAGGAGTCGCCGCGTGATTCGGGTGTCGCGCGTTTGCCACATAACCGATCCCGCTTCGTGGCGGCGCGGGATTGGCGAACCGAAACGGCTCCGTCGCCACGGAGCCCCGGTCCGTCGGCTGCCCTCGAACGCGCGAGTCCTGAGGACAGGCCGCGCCCATCGATTCGAATCAACGACAGACCGCCCGCGCTCGATTGGCGGATTCCTGGCGATTAAGATCGATTTTGGCATAATGTGGCCAAAGGGTGACACTGCGGCGGCAGAGCCGCGTTCTGGTTGAGATTTCTTGCATATCTCGCGGATGAAGCGACGGCTGCCGCGCGGTAGGCATTGGTCGGGAGCGCAAAGTGTGGACACGCGGAAAACGATTGTTGCAAATCTGTCATGGCCCCTAGTTAAGTAAACATATCTTACCAAAGTCGGTGAGGGGAAATCAGTGATGCAAGCGGGATTCCGAACCAAATTGCCTGGCGCGTTGGCGGTCGACGCGGTTGTCGCGCTGGG
>JBEKSH010000280.1:0-4955 GCA_049517235.1 Roseiarcus sp.
CGCCCGAACGTTTACGAAATCAACGGCCTGCAGATGCTCACCGGCGCCGGCGAATGGATCTGGCGGCCGGTCGCCAATCGCGAGACCTTGCAGATTTCCGCTTTCGTCGACCAGAATCCGCGCGGCTTCGGCCTCCTTCAACGCAACCGCTCGTTCTCGGTGTTTCAGGACGACGACCAGCACTGGGAATTGCGCCCCTCGCTGTGGATCGAACCGATCGGCGATTGGGGCGAGGGGCAAGTGCAGCTGCTCGAAATCCCCACCGCATCGGAGAACAACGGCAATATCATCGCCTTCTGGCGGCCCAAGGCCGGTCTCGCCGAAGGGGCGACGCAATCCTTCGCCTATCGGCAATTCTGGTGCTGGACCCCGCCGGCGCGGCCGACGCTCGCGGTCTGCACGGGCTCGCGCACGGGAAGGGCGGGCAAGCGGTGGCGTTTCGTCGTCGAATTCTCGGGCGAACTGTTCGCCGACGCGACAGCCGCGGCGGAGGTCAAGATCAACATGGCCGCAAGCCCAGGCCAGATCGTATGGAGCCGTTCCTTTGCGTCCGCCGAACGGAAGACTCTGCGCGTCGCATTCGAGCTCGATCCGGGTTCGGAGGCCTATTCGGAGTTGCGCCTGGTCCTGGAATCGGCCGGCCAGCCGGCCAGCGAAACATGGCTCTACCGATGGACAGCGTGACCGCAGCGCCTGCCCCGACCGCGCCCGCGACCCCGCCGGAGGCGCCGCTGGCGATGCCCGTGCAATCGTTGACCCGCTTTTCGCGCGAGGAGCGGCGGCCGCGCGCGGCGGCCGCGCGCGCCTACACGCCCTGGGCGGCGCGGCTGTTCGTCTTTGGCGGCGCGCTGGCGCTCACCGCCTATGGCGCTTACGAGATGTATCGGGTCGTCCAGGTCAGCGTGGTGACGTTGCTCGAATGGGCGCTGGTCGTCCTCTTCGTCGCCAATTTTTCTTGGATCGCTCTCGCCTTCACAACGGGCGTCGTCGGCTTCCTCTGGCTGATGTTCCGCGCGCCGTCCGCCGGCGAACTTCCCAAGAGCCTCTCGAAAAAGACCGCCGTGGTCATGCCCATCTACAACGAAACGCCGGCGCGCGTTTTTGCGGCCGTCCAGGCGATCTGCGAAGACGTCGTCGCCACGGGCCTCGGCCCGGCGTTCGACTATTTCTTTCTGTCCGATACGACCGACCCGGACATATGGATCGCCGAAGAGCGCGCGTTCGTGGCGATCCGCCGACGACTGCCGGAAGAGCGCCTCTACTATCGGCATCGGCGAAAGAACACCCACCGGAAGGCGGGCAATATCGCCGATTTCGTGACCCGCTGGGGCGGCGCCTATGAACAAATGGTGGTGCTCGACGCGGACAGCCTGATGACGGGCGATTCGATCGTTCGCCTCGCGGTGGCCATGGAATCGGATGCGGACGCCGGCATCATCCAGACTTCGCCGCTCATCATCAATCGCAACACTTTTTTTGCGCGCGTCCAACAATTCGCCGCGCGCGTCACCGGTCCGATCGTCGCCGCGGGCCTGAGCGCCTGGATGGGTCGCGACGGCAACTACTGGGGCCATAACGCGATCATCAGGACGCGCGCCTTCGCGGCCCATTGCGGCTTGCCGGACCTGCCCGGCCGCCCCCCTGTCGGCGGCCAAATTCTCAGCCATGATTTTGTCGAAGGCGCACTGATGCGCCGCGCCGGCTATGCGGTCTACATGTTGCCGACGCTAGGCGGCTCCTATGAGGAGAGCCCGCCTTCGCTGATTGACCTGGCGGCGCGCGACCGGCGCTGGTGCCAGGGCAACCTGCAGCACACGCGCCTATTGACCACAAAGGGACTGGTTCTCGCCTCGCGCCAGCATCTGGCGGCGGGCGTCATGGGCTATCTGGCCTCGCCGCTGTGGATGGCCCAATTGCTGGTGGGCATCGCGCTCGTCCTTCAGACGAGCTACATCCGACCGGAATATTTCACCGCCGACTTTTCGCTTTTTCCGGCCTGGCCTCGTTTCGACGCCGAGCGGGCGCTGCGACTTTTCGAATTGACGATGGGTGTGCTGCTGGCGCCCAAGTTTTTCGGCGTTGTCGCCGCGCTGATCGACCGTCGCGTCCGGGCGGCCTGCGGCGGCGCTATTCGCTTGATCCTGTCCGCCCTATTCGAGACCATCATGTCAGCGTTTCTGGCGCCGATCATGATGGTGATGCAGTCCGGTTTCGTTATGCAGATCGTGTCGGGCCGCGACACCGGCTGGAACCCGCAAAGGCGCGACGACGGCTCGATACCCTTCGCCAGCATCGTGCGGCGCCATCGCGCCCATATGGCGCTTGGCGTCCTGACGTTGTTCGCCGGCCTGCTGATTTCGCCCTCCCTAGTCGTCTGGATGTCGCCGACGATCGCCGGCTTGATTCTCGCGATACCGCTATCCTGGGCGAGCGGCCAATTGTGGATCGGCGTCGCGCTGCGCCGGCTCGGCCTGTTGACGACGCCCGAGGAGACCGCGTCGCCCGCCATCGTTCAGCGCTCGAACGCGCTTTCCATCGAACTGGCCCGCACGGGCCATGACGGCGATGACGGGCTGCGCGCCATCCATTGCGACGCGGCGTTGCGCGCCCAGCATGAGCTTTTCCTGCCGACGGCCGCGCGTCGCCGTCGTGGCGAGATCGATGTCGAAGAGGCCGTGGCGACGGCCAAGCTTAGCGACGCCAAGTCGCTCGAAGAGGCGATCGGATGGCTGAAGCCGAAGGAGCGCATGGCGTTGCTGAACGATCGCGCGCTGATTTCGCTGCTCGCGCGCCTGCCGGCCGAAGCGCCGTCGGACAAAGGAACGAAGACGGAAGCCATGGCGGCGGCCGTCGGCGCCTAGCGCGGCTGACGTCGGTCGAACAGCGGAAACAAGAACAGTCCAAGCGCGAAGCCGCCCATGTGCGCGAGCCAGGCGACCGGCGCTTCGGAAAGTCCGAAATCTTGTGCGCCTGCGCCGAAAACGAAATTCGTCGCCAGCCAAATGACCAGGAAGATCACGACATGGCGTTCGTGCAACAATCGCCGCAACGGCGGGGCCGGCGCGTGGTAATTGGCGCCCGGCGACGAGCGCGAATAGCCGCCCGGAGCCCCTAACGGGCCGCCCGGCTCGAAGATGAAACGCGCCGCCGCCGCCATAAGGCCGGAATCGGCCGCCGAAGCGCCGATGAGCGGCGCGACGTCGGTCATATTGAACGCCCAATGGACAATGGCGCCGGCCAGCGCGGTCGCCGCGAACAAGGCGAGGAATCGCACCGGCCCCAGACGCCGCGCCACCGGCGGGCCAAACGCGATGATCCAGATCGAGTTCAGGCCGACATGGACCCAAGAGCCATGCAAGAACGCATAGGTCAGAAGCGTCCAAAGCTTCGGGCCGTCCTGCAGCACAGGAAAAGAAGAACGCAGAAGAGAGGCCTGCTGCCGGGCTTCGGCGCTCAGGTTGGCGCGAGCCAGCAGGTCGTTAAATCGCTCGGGCCAGATCGCCAGCGTGAGCCGGCCCGGGATGAAAGCGAATTGGCTGAAGATCCAGTCCTGCGTCGGGGCGGAGGCCAGGGTGAGTCCCACATGGATGACGATGAGGATTGCGACAAGCGCGACGACGACGGGTGGGGCGTCGAATATCGGCTCCCTGACTTTCGGCGCGCCCATCGGGTCGCCCGGCGCTGAATCGTCCGACGGCATCGCAGAACCTGATCTTCGGAAAAGGGGCCGTTGCGATAGCACGGCTCGGCGCCCCGCGCGACGGCAAACGGCGACGCACGACGCGCCCGAAGCGCAGGCGGCGCGCCAAAACAAGAAAGGGAGAGCCCGGAGCAAGGGCCCTCCCATTCTCATTCACCCATCTACGCCATTGGATCCGCGGCGGGAGCGCGCCGCATGACCCTTTTTCCACGGACCGATCGCTTCAAACGGGGCAGCAACCCGCGAGACGTTCGACCCCCAAGGAAACGCGCCAATCTTATCGCAGCATGTGAACCGGCGTCGTTTCAACTTCGGCGTCCCCAATGTGGCGCATCGCGCGCCCGCCGACAATGCAATCCTTAGTTCATTGTTAATTTCGCGACTCGGCTCCTCACGACCGGGTTAAGCACGACGCGGAACGCCGCCGGTCCGGCGCTGGCATGCGCCCTGCTTCCCCTTGGTCATGGGCACCGGCGCCCCGGCCACCCTGTGTCATATCTGGACGGCGCGCCTCAGGTCGGGAACGTGAGGACGCTGGTGAAGCTTGCGGCAAGTCGAGAACTTCATTCCTATTGGAATCTCCTGCGCGGCGCGCGCAGCGCGCCCGAGCGTTCGCAGATCGATCCCGGCGCGATCCGGGGCATGCTGGCCGACACGTTCATTCTCGAAGGGGATGCGCAGAAGCGCTACCCGATCCGCATCGCCGGTGCGAGGACCAACGCCCTGTTCTTGCGCGAGTTGCGAGGCGGAGCGTTCCTCGATCTGTGGCAAGAGCCAGACCAGCGCGAAATAGCCGCCATGCTCGGCGTGGTCGCCGGCGAGGCGGTCGCCATGGTGGCCGGCGTTTCGGCCAGTCCTCGGGACCTGCGGCCGCTGGAGCTCGAACTTCTGCTGCTGCCGCTGCGCCATCACGGCGATACGCATTCGCGCGTCCTCGGGGCCTGCTCGCCGGCGTTTCTGCCCAGTTGGATCGGCCTGGCGGCCGCGCCGCCGATGAGCCTGTTTTCGCTGCGCGTGCTTGAGCGCGCCGAATCAGCGAACAGGAAACGACCGTCCCCGCCTCCCGAGGAGCGCGCCAAGGCGGTCAGTTTCAGCCGCGCCCCCGACGTCGATCGTCGCGGGCACCTGTTTATGTACACAAGCGCGCCTCAGCAACGCTGAACTGGCGGCAAAACGATCCGTGGTAATGGGCCATTAACCCAAAGGACAATATGTTCTTTTGGCGAAGTGGGGCCATGCGGGACATTGGATCGGT
>JBEKSH010000281.1:0-4949 GCA_049517235.1 Roseiarcus sp.
ATCGTTCGATAAGGGTTTCGCCACGTCATGCTGGCCTCCTTATCCAGCAGCCATGTTGAATCAGAATCCATCCGATTCGGGAATCCCCTATCGATTCTGCCTAAAAACATCCCGCTCTAGTCGGCCGCCTTCGTGGCGCGGGCGGGGCTCGCGAGGCGGAGAAAGTCGTGATCGCGGTTTCCGTTCCGAGAATCTCTTTCATCGCGCATTCTTCGATTAAGGGTCCATAATGGCGTCGCGTCACCCAGCCGGCGAAAGGTGGGAGGCTATGGACACGGACGAGGACACCGAGCTGCAAAGATTTGTCATGGGGGAGAACATAACGAACTATCGCAGACAAGCATTGGCGGCGATCACCGAGGCCGAGCGAACAAAACTGTTGGGTTGGTTGGCCGAGGAAGAACGCAAATACGCCCAACTGGGCGCACAGGTCAGTCTGATCTTGCCTCGCTTGCCCGGATAAAGGCCGTCGATCGCAACCCGCCTTGCGCCGCTGACAAAGGGGTCAGGCGTCGCGCGCCCATCGGCGCTCGTCCGAGCGCAAGCGATCAGCCAGATTGATCCATTCCAACACCTCCTCATGGCTGCGCGGCGTTTCGGGATCAGCGTCGAGCATCGCATTCATATCGGATCGGGTCATGTCGAAGTCGCGCAGGACATGGTCCAGGACGCCGGCGCGCTCCAGAGCGTCGATTTCAGCGCGCAGATTTCGGCGCGCCCTCACCGTGGCGGCCCAATGGCTCAATCCGCGCAGGTACTCGACAAGATGCCGCCTCAGGCGCACGGCGTCGGGAAGCGCATATTCACCGTTCATGTTCGGCTCCGATGACATCGGCCTATGCTTGCTAGTCCGAGGGGCCGCTTGGCGCATTGACCGGGATCAAGCGAACAGGGTCGATTGCCGACGTCGAAAGCCGCGCGGCGGCCCGACGGCGTTCCGCGGCGTGTTTTGCCGCAGGCGCTGCGCGCGCCCATTTGCAACGGCCTCGCGCGATCATGCTGGGGCGTAAGCCGGCCAAGCCGCTGACGCCGCGCAACATCGGGCACCGCGCCGGCGTCCGCCATTTGAATCCTTGCGCGGGAATGCCGGCCGCTTGACGGCGCGGCCCATTTCGAGCCGGTCCCAGTATAAAATGTGTCATCTGTAGACACGTCAACGCTTACGTAAGCGGCGATCGGTTTGCTCGCAAGATGATTGAATCTTGGGGAAAATCGATATGACCGACAGGATCGACAAGATCGTTGACAAGGCCGGCGAATATACAAAGGCGCTTCTCTTGAAAGAGGCAAGCCAATGGCCCGCGGCGCGCGAAGGTCTTGAAAGAATTCTTGGCGACTTGCGCGGCAGCGCGCCTGACCATCCCGGCCTGCAACGCCTGCGGCGCTTCATCGACGACCTGACTCTGATCTATGGCGACGATAAGCCACGCGATTGAGACGCGGCCGCAAGGTCGCTCAGGCAAGGTCGACCGCCGGCCGGCTACTGCGCCGGCGCGCCGGACGGCGTCGCGCCAACGGTCGCAGGAGCCGCGGGCGCGGGGCCCGCGGCCGCGTTCGGCGCGCCGTCGCTCCCGATCGCGTCGATGACCGAAACCGTGTTGACTTCCTGCGCTCTCGGCGTCGACAGCTGCGCGCCGATCGCGTGGATCACGTCCGGAGTATCGGCGTAGAGCCCGTGGCCGATGAGGCCGTCGGAAAAGGCGGACAGGTCGTAGACCCTGGCGCCGAGCCTCTCGATCGCGGCTCTGTCTTCGGGCTTGGCGGGGTCGATCGCGCCCACGCGCCGGCGCGCCTCGGCGATCCAGCTTGAGAGCGAAAGCGCGCGATCGTTGGCGGTGGCGAAAACGGTGACCTTGGCGGGCCGGATGCGCGCCATCTGGCTGGCGAAAACGTCTAGGTCGATGTCGGGCGCCGCCAGCATCACTTCGCCCAGATGGCCGGAAAGGTCGCGACTTCCGGCGATCGCGATTTGGCGCAACGCCTCCATGCTGAGCCAGCAGCCCATCGAATGGGCGAGAATGTGGATGCGCCCCAGGCCCGGCGTCTTGGCGAGGTCTTCGAGCAGTTGCTCAAGCGCGTCGCGCGAAGCCGTGGCGCTGTCCTTGTCCGAAGCGTATCCGAGCAGTTCGCCGCGCGATGGCCAGGTGAACAGGATCGGCACGCCGCCGAAATGGCTGTCCGCCGCGATCTGGCCGCCGCGCCAGCGCGCCTCTTCGAAGCTGGTGTTGAACCCGTGCACGAAGACGAGAATGTCGCGGTTGACGCCGATGCGGCCCGAAATATGCGACGCCAGCTCGGCGTGGAACTCGTCGGCGTCGAGTTCGCGCCGGCCGGCGACGACGACGTGATCGCCGGCGTCCCCCGAGCCCCAAATCGGGCGCTCGATGACGCCGGGCTTGTGGCCGGGCGGAAAAGTCAGCGTCGTCAGCGCGTAGCGCAGGCCCTCGCTCGAGGTTTCCCGCGCCGCGGCGCCGCTTTCCCCCTGGCGCGTCGAAGCGATGAAAATCTACACGAGGCTTGGCCTGGCGGGCGGCGAATGGTCGATCAATCCGCCGACCGACGCGACATAGTCGGCCGCGCCGTCCATATCCGTCTCGCAACCGGCCAGCAGCGCGGCCAGCGCGAGCGCGCTGAGCGAAAGCCACAACCTTCGCCGATGGACTCGCGCGGTTGCGCTCATAGAATCGATCCTTCGAGCATGACCGCGGGGGACGGGCCTCAAGCGGATCGGATTGTCGACCGATCGCGGAGGCGCGGAAAGATTTGCGCGGCTCTTCGGCCATTCATGTGGCGACAATAGGACGCCTCTTGCGAATTTGCGGATGCCGCCGCCAGCCGCGCGCGCTACCGGCGAAGCATCGCCCGAGCCGGGCGCCGATCAATTCGCCGTTAACGCGGCTGCGTCAGCTTGCAGTCTGGCGCGAGCGCGCCACATAGGGCGTTGGGCCCGTGGGAGGAGAGATCGATGGCTCGCCAATCGAAGATATTGACCGTGACGGCGCTCTCGCTGGCGCTCGTCGCTATGCTCGGCGCCGATGCGCAGGCGCTGGTTCGCCACCCGCACCACCGCCTCGTGCGAGGCGGAGAGGTCGTCGTCCATACCGGGCGCTCCTATCTCGACCCCGGCACGAGCGCCGCCGTCGGTTCGGAAAACCATTATTTCAGCGACACCGCGCCCTATTCCTTCTCCGGGCTCGGCGCGCCCTTCACCGGCGCAACCGCCGGATTCGAGCTGTTGCCGAGCCGGTTCAACCCGCCGGGCCGCGCGGAGCCGCTGTTCCAGTTCTAGTCGCCGGCCGGCGGCGATTATTTTGCCGGGCGACGGCCCGTCCTATCCCCGCCGGCGAGCGATAATGCTAAAGCCCGTCTATGGTTGCGGGCGAGAGCGACTCTTCTGTCGAAGCGATGGCGCGAAAGCTTCGCTCGGGCGACCGGGCGACGCTGGCGCGTGCGATCACGCTGGTTGAAAGCCGCCGCAGCGACCATCAGGCGCGGGCGCGCGCGCTGGTGCAAATCCTCTCGCCGGGCGTCGGCGCGGCGATGCGGGTGGGGATCACCGGCGTTCCCGGCGTCGGCAAATCGACGTTGATCGAGACGCTGGGTTCGAATCTGACGGCGCTCGGCCACAGGGTCGCGGTTCTGGCGGTCGATCCCTCGTCGAAAAGCTCGGGCGGTTCGATCCTCGGCGACAAGACGCGGATGGCCAGACTCGCCGTCGATCCCAACGCGTTCATTCGCCCCTCGCCGGCGGGCGGGACTCTGGGCGGCGTCGCGGCGCGGACGCGCGAGACGATGGTGCTGTGCGAAGCGGCGGGATTCGACGTCCTGCTGATCGAGACCGTCGGCGTGGGTCAATCGGAAACCGCGGTGGCCGACATGACCGATTTCTTCCTCGTGCTGGCGCTGCCCGGCGCCGGCGACGAATTGCAGGGCATCAAGAAAGGCATCATCGAACAAGCCGACATGGTGGCGGTCAACAAGGCGGACCTCGATCCGGCCCGCGCGCGCCAGGCCGCGGCCGAATATGGCGGCGCGTTGCGCATCCTCGCGCCGGCCTCGCCGAACTGGACGCCGCCGGTCGTGCTGGTCTCCGGCCTCGCCAACCAGGGGCTCGACGCGATGTGGGGCGCGATCGAACGCCACCGCGCCGCGCTCGGCGCCAGCGGCGAACTCAAGCGCAAGCGCGAGCGCCAGCAGATCACATGGATGTGGGCTTTGCTCGAAGAGCGCCTGCTGCGGCGGCTGCTCGACAACGAGGCGGTGAAGGCGCGGCTCGCGCAAATCGAGCGCGAAGTGGCGAGCGGCGCGCTGGCGCCGGAGGCGGCGGTGGAGCAAATCCTGGAGGCCGCGCAATCGTCCTGAGCGAGTTTGGGCAGTATTTCGCATTGTCTCAGTTTGAAAATGGCGGCCATCTCGCCGCTCGCGGTGGGCGCGTCGCTCCCCTATGCTCAGCGCCAAGGATCGATCGATGGATCAGCGGAAATTTCGACACCGCAAACACCGCGCTAACGGCGACTCGCCGTTTTCAAGGGGCGCGGCGGCGGCGGCCGGAACGTCTGCGCACACGCGCTCTTCAGTATCTTTCGTCCTCGACCCTGTGCGGCGAGAAGTCCAACTGGCGCTCGGCGATCCCCAGCTCCCTGCCGTGCTCGATCGCTGCTTTCCAGGTCGCCGGGTCGGTCGTCACCCGGAAGACTCTGTCGCGATAGACGATGATGAGTTCTCGCCCGCGGTAGAAATGCGCGTAGTATTCCTGTGGGAGAAACAGGAGCTTGTTAGACATGTTTTCCTGGAGTCTTCGGATAATCGTTTCCAACTCATTCGGTGGGACGCTGACCTTATAGATCGTGAAGAGGCCCCAGAAGACCCTTCGCTGCCCGATGACCTTCAACGCGCCGAAGATGCTCCGGTCCCTCTGGCTCAGTCCAATGATCTGGCCGTGATATTCC
>JBEKSH010000282.1:0-4947 GCA_049517235.1 Roseiarcus sp.
AAATGTTTCGACGTATCCATGCCAATCCGGCTAATCTGTTCCACGGACGGTCCCCTTTGTCTGAGATCTACAACGACCTCACTCTGGCACATCGATGCCGCCGGGGGCCGTCCACACCAACATTTCGGTGCTGAAACACGCCTAAATCTGAGGTAGCAGGCACGCGTCAGATGTTGCCCTCGTCTTCGGTCATGCCGATGGCGCAGCTCAAGTGGCTGGCTCCCCTACCTTGATCAAAGGGTTGAAAGGCGTTTTTGGCCGCCGTCAGAAAAGCGATGGGGGCATTTGGGCCCCCTTCTCGCTTGCCTGCCTCTCGTATGGGCGGCCCACTGGGTAGTCCAGACCGGCGCTCCGGCGCAATAGTCTTGCCGTGGTCACGCACCTGTCATCGCCCTATCGGCGCCGGCTGGGAGCTCAAAGACGACGTTACCTTCCGGCTTCCGTAAGGCTTTCTCTCACTCTCATAGCGCTCACATTGCGCCTCGTTGCAATGCGGGTCTGTCGGATTGGCCCTCGCGTGCCAAGATTACGCGACTTTGCGGGGGCTCCCAAACGGGACGGGTGATGTCGACACGTACGCAACGCCCCATCTTGGCCGTCGCTATTTTCGCCGCGCCCTCCTCACTCTCAGCTTCAATTATCTCCGTCCGTGCAGGCGGCAACGAGTTCTCGAAGCTGTTAAAATAGTACGCGTGCCACGCAATATTGGCCATGAGTTCCTCCCTGCGGTCCCGTTGGCGCCGTCGCACTGGCCCCAGACGCCGGTACGTTAGCCTCCGAATTTACGCAGCTCTAACCAACATACATGTCCGCATTAAGTCGTCCGCCCGTCATGTGGCAACCGCACGGCACAGGGCATCGTGTTTTGCTGCGCCAGCATCGCGATCCCAGGGTGCGCTTCAACCCGTTGCGCAGGCGTCTACCGACCTGGCGTCTACAGGGATGCTGGCCCTGAATTCGCTGACAGGATCAGTCGACTGGACATGCAGCCTCCTCGCTGTCGATCAGCAAGTCCGAGGCGAAGCCGTGTTCAACCTGCACAACAAATCGTCACTCCTAGAAAAATCTGTGGATAGGTATCCACGTGTCGACGCCACTATGGCCTTCGGTGAGACGATCGCGAAAGCTCATGCCGACAAGGGCGGGGCACGCTTGAATTAAGACGCAGTTCGGCCAAACATTTGGTGGGACTTGAAAATGTACTCGGGCGCGGCCATTTCAACGCCGCGAACGCCGCATGCGAATATAGGTCATGCGTAACGTCGTTCGTACCAGACTCAGCTAATCGGAGCTAGCATGACTAAGGCATTAGCACGTAGCAAGAAGTCGCCGGTGAGGAGACCGTGGTCGAAAGACGATTTCCGCGTTCTCAAGAGCATGGCCCGTAAGGAGCCGGTCTCCAAGATTGCAAAGGCCTTGAAGCGAACCGAAGGCGCAACGCGTCAAAAGGCGACCGTGATAGGCCTCTCGCTCAGCCTCACGCCCAAGAGGCGGACGCTAGCAAAGAAGCGTTGATACGGAATGGCGAGCGGCGGTCATAGGCATCCGCGCTTCGACATCAAGCCAAGTCTGGGGCAGGTTCTTCTGGCCGCAATCGCTGAACCAGCCCTCCGAATCATTTCCCAGATAGCGTCAGACCCTGATGCGGATTGATTTCGGCGTGCATTGAAAAGCATCACGATCACGAGCGGGGAAGCGTAGGGAGTGCGATCCCTCGTTTATCACTCAATCATGTTCGATCCCGAGCGCCGGGCCGCTACCCCGGAGCTCCCCAGGCCGCCATCAGTTCTCTCGTCGCAGTCCTCACGCAGCGTGAGGCCGACCTTGCACTCCGACAGACCTATCGCTAGGGGCAGTTCTCCGTCCGCGCTGACATTTAACGACCGGAAATTCGATAGCGTGACGCCGACGAGGCGTATGCCCTTGATCGGCGGGAAGACGGAGCGGATCAGGGTCAGGGCGACTTCGTGCAGCCGGTCTCTGCCGTCGATCGGCGATTCCATCGATCGGCTGCGCGTCGATTGCTGAAAATCCGCCCACTTGATCTTCACTGTGACGGTCCTCGCGCGGAAGCCGGTCTTCTCGCACCACGTCCAAACGTCGTCCGCCATCGCCAGGACGCCGGCTTCGATCCGGACCGGATCGGTCAGATCCTCCGGGAAGGTCGTCTCCGAGCCCGACGATTTCCGTTCGCGGTCGGGCCGGACGAGCCGATCGTCGCGGCCTCGCGCGATCTCGAAATACCAAGGCCCTGACTTGCCGAAGTGGCGCTGTAGGAAGGCGAGCGTCTGGCGCCGCAGGTCCGCTCCGGTCTCGATGCCCAGACTGTGCATCTTGGCCGCCGTCACCGGGCCCACACCGTGGAATTTCGCTACAGGCAAGGCCGCGACGAACGCCTCTCCTTCGTCCGGCCTAATCGCGAACTGGCCGTTCGGCTTGCGATGTCCGGATGCGAGCTTGGCCAGGAATTTATTATAGGAGACGCCTGCCGAGGCCGTGAGTCCGGTCTCCTCAAGGATGCGCGCCCTGATCTCCTTCGCGGTCGCCCAAGCCGTCGGGATGCCTCTAAGATTGTCGGTGACGTCGAGGTAGGCCTCGTCGAGAGAAAGCGGTTCGACCAGCGGGGTGTAGGCGGTGAAGATCGCGCCGATCTGTTGCGAGACGGCGCGGTAGACATCGAACCGTGGCGCGACGAACACCAACTCGGCGCACTTGCGCATTGCCGTGGTCGCGGGCATGGCTGACCGCACGCCGAACCGGCGTGCTTCGTAGCTTGCCGCGGCCACGACGCCGCGCTTGGCGGCAAAGCCGACCGCCACCGGCCTGCCCTCGAGAGTCGGGTCGTCGCGTTGTTCCACGGACGCGTAGAACGCGTCCATGTCCACGTGGATGATTTTGCGGACCTGTGGCTCGTCCATGCCGGCGAGATTAACCGATTTGGAACATTTAGAGAACCGGGAGCGCGCGCCTAGAGCTTCGGCGTGGCGTTGCGTCGAGCTTGAGTAACCTTAGTTGCGTTTGCCGTTGCGCCTTGACGCAGACAGCTCCCAAGCCAAGGAAGAGAGTCGCGATTCCGAGCAACGTGACGTCGCGCACGAAAATCACCACATCTTCGCCAAAGGTCTGACCGACCCAATGAAGTTCGGCAGCGGTAGCCCGATCTTCGCCGTCGTTTGTCAAAGTTGAACGGCTCTCGATCGACTGAGCGCTCGCAAAAGCGGTCTGCGATAGCTGGCTGGGCGCGACAAGCGCGGCTTGATTAGGGATCACATGGGCGCTGACAGCACCGAAAGTAACGACAAGGCCGATGGTTCCCAGCAGAAGCAACCTACGCATGATGGCTTCTCCTTAAGTTTTTGCCCCGTGAGTTTCGCCTACGGAGTTATGGCGACCTTCATCGTCTCGTCGATCTTCACCGCCATGGCCGCGCCGGCATCGGCGGACGTTTTCTACATTTCTAACGGATATCGCGACGATGCCTTGATCCATCTCAAGGCCAGATCGAAGCGAACGCCCTATTCTGATTCAACATGGAGGAGCCGAATATGGCCAATGCTCCGTTTGAAATTCCCAATGAACTGCGCGAATTTGCCGAGCGCAGCGTCGAACAGGCCCGCAAGGCCTTTGAAAATTTCCTGACGGCCGCCCAGAAGGCGGGAGGAACCGCCGAGAGCGCGGCGCATGAAACGCAAAGCGGCGCTAAGCATGTCGGCACGCAGATCCTTGGCTTCACTGAGCAGAATGTGAATGCTGTCTTCGATCTCGCCCAAAAGCTGGCGCGGGTGAAGGACCCGCAAGAGGCCGTCGCGCTGCAAAGCGAATTCCTGAAGGCGCAGCTCAAAACGTTGCAAAGCCAGGCCAAGGAACTTGGCGCGCTAACCCAAACGAGCGCGACTGTTGGAGCTAAGAAAGCCCCCTAGAAGTTGCAATCGCAATCAATTCGCTCAACTCAAACTAAGGATCGTTCGTCATGGCTGCTGCAATCAAGAAAACCACCTCTTCCAGCCCCGCTTCAGCCCAAGAGGTCACGGAGTCCAAAATCGAGAAGACTGTCGAAGCCGTTTCAGCTCCGGTGGCCGAAGTTCAAGAGAATGTGCGTAAGGCCATTGAAAAGAGTGTCGCCGACACCCGCGCCGCTTACGCCAAGGCCAAGACCGCTGCCGAAGAGGCGACTGGGGCCCTGGAATCGAGCTATTCGACCGCCGCCAAGGGCATTGTCGAGTTCAACACCAAGGCGCTCGAAGCTCTGCGCGCCAATGCCGAGGCCAATTTCGATTTCCTCAAGTCCGTCATCAGCGTCAAGTCGGTTTCGGAATTTGTCGCCCTGCAGAGCGAACACGCCAAGAAGCAGGCCGAGGCGATCAGCGCGCAGGCCAAGGACTTTGCTGCTTTGGCCCAGAAGGTCGCCACTGAATCGGCTGAGCTGATCAAGCGCCAGGTCGCAAAGACGCTCAAGTTGCCCGTCTGAACAGCCCAGGCCCGCTGAACCATCACAGTCGGGGGCGGAGCAGGACCACCACGCGCTTGAGGTCCGTGCGGCAGACCGTAACCTGAATGTGCGACGATTCTTCGTCGTTTGCCCTCCTCGGGCGTTTCCTCCCCAGACTCAGGCTGCTTCGGGCGGCCTTTTTTCTGGGGGCGGCCGACCCAAACTGCGCGCCGACAGGCAGTCAAGCGGTCATTGATCGCCTCAGCCAACGGCATAGTGTCTATTCGACCGCGAGGCACGAGGCCGCCCATGCGCAAATATTTCCATTGGCGGTGGGGCCGATCAAGTTCCCTCGAAAGCAAACTTCAGGCTAACGTCGTTACGCGACGATTCGGAATGGCGCTACGCCGCCGCGCTTCCGATCGACATCGCCGATCCCGTGACAATGGGCGAAGGCTGTACGCCGCTCGTTGAACGCCGCTGGGATGGCGCCCGCGCGTATTTCAAGCTCGAATGGT
>JBEKSH010000283.1:0-4945 GCA_049517235.1 Roseiarcus sp.
TTCAAGCCAAGGCGCCCAGCCGATCTCCTCCTGAGTGAAGACCACGGGGCGATTTTCACGCGCGGCGGCGATGATTGATTCACTCATCTCATTTGTTCCCGCTCAAGCGTTGCCGTCTGCGGCGGCGGCCAAGGCGCGCAGCCCGACGATCACCCGGATCTGGAAGGACAGGAAGGCGACCAGCTGCGACAAGGTGACGATGTCCGTCGTCGACCAGCCGACATCCAGTAAGGATTGCAACGCCGCCGGGCTCGCGTCGCGCGGACGGAAGACCAGCAGATGGGCGTGTTCGAGCGCGGCCGACAAGCGCGCGCCCAGAATCGGCCGATTCGCCTCGGCGACGCGATAGATCGGACCGGTCTTGTCCTCGACGCTCAGCGGCCCCTTCGGATAGCGCCCGTATGGGCCACGCGCCGCGCCGCGCGCGACCTCGTCATCCACCGCCCCGACGATGCCGGGATGTTCGTCCTGGCCGGCGAGTCCGTCCCGATAGAAGGCGAGGGTCGCCGCGTCGCCGTGCAGGCCGGCCACGAACGCGGCCACCGCGTATCGCGTCTCCCCGCTCACGTCGCCAGGAAATTTTGGCGCGAACAGCGCCAGATAACTCTTCTGCGCATTTTCGCGCGCGTCAGGGCGCTGCGCCCGGATCCCGTCGAGGCGGGACCCTCGCGCGACGCCGACCAGCAAATGGACGACATCCGGTTCGAATTCGCTCATGGCCGATCCTTTTTCAAAGCGAATTGTCTGGCGGTCAGCGCGCAAGGGAAAGGCGGTCCGGCCTTCCGACGCGCGGGCGCTCCCAGCCGAGCGCCGGCGCCACCTTGGCCGCGATCAATTCGAGCGAGCGCAGAATATAGGGGTGGGGCGGATCGACCGAATGCACCTGGAATACCAGATCGGTCACTCGTTCGAGCGTGCTGTCGGCACTGAGCGAGGCGATTACGTCGTCCGGCGTGCCGATATGCACATCGAACGCAGCGATCAGCTCTGTGAGAGATTGCCCGGCCAGATTATGTCCCGCCGCGATGAAATGATCGACGACCCGGCGCAGGCCAATATCGGCGAAGCGCAGCGCCTCGTCGCGGTCGTCGGCGACGAAAAGAGTTCGGGAGCCGAGAATGCGCGGCTCGCGACCCTCCGGCAGCGCCGCAAGATAGGCGTCGACGATCGGGTGCTGCAGGTCGGCGAGCGTCGCATACGGCGCCTCCCCGGTTCTGGGCTGCGTGCGAGAGAGCATGAGGCCGTCGCCGGCTTTGCCGGCTCGTATCCCTCCGCCGACCGAGAAGGTCGCCTGCCATATCCGATCGAGCAGCTGCGGCGCCGCCGGATAGAGCGTGTCCTGGCCGCCGAGCGGCTTTCCGGCCAAAGCGTCGCGAACCACCGCAAGGTGGCTGTCGAAGATCGCGGCGCGGTTGGCGCTGTCGTGACCAAAGGCGGCGAAGGCCGACGGCGTGCCGCCGGAACCAAGCCCCAATTCGAGACGGCCGCCCGAAATTAGATCGAACACCGCCGCGTCTTCGGCGACCCGGACGGGATTTTCGAGCGGCAGCGTCACGATCCCAGTGCCGAGGCGAATTCCGGACGTTCGCGCCGCCGCCTGCGCCAGAAACACGAACGGCGCGGGAAGCCCGCCCTCGTCCTCATGGAAGTGGTGCTGCGCGACCCAGGCGGTGTCGAAGCCATGCTTTTCGGCGTGAACAATCTGCTCAGTGGCGAGGCGATAGCGTTCTGCGGCGCTGGCCTCGTCAAGGAGCCTGGTGAAAAAGCCCAGCCGTTTCTTCACCCCGCGCTGTCCAGCATGCAGACCCTGAGTCATTCAGCGCTCCTGAAAAATCTGTTGGGCGGGCGGGGTAGGCCAAGATTGTCTCGCAGCGTGCGTCCCTCATACTCGCGGCGGAAAATGCCACGTCTTTGCAATTCCGGCACGACTTTGTCGACAAAATCGTCGAGCCCTTCTGGAACATAAGGGAACATGACATTGAAGCCGTCCGAACCCTCCGCGGCCAACCATTCCTCCATCTCGTCGGCGATGGTCTTGGGCGTGCCGACGAACGCCAGGCCCGCATAGCCGCCGAGGCGTTGCGCAAGCTGGCGGACGGTCAGGTTGTCGCGCCTGGCGAGCGCGACAACGCGCTCGCGTCCACTCTTGCTGGCGTTGGTCTCGGGAATATCCGGCAGGGGCGCGTCGGGATCAAAGCGCGAGGCGTCGTGGCCGAGCGCGATCGAAAGAGAGGCGATCGCGCTCTCATAATGGACGAGGCTGTCGAGGCGCGCGCGCTTCTCGCGCGCCTCCTCGACCGTTTCGCCAACCACCACGAAGGCCCCGGGCAGGATCTTGAGGTGGTCGCGGTTGCGCCCGACCACCTCCATCCGCCCCTTCACGTCCTTGTAAAACGCTTGCCCGTCGGCAAGCCGCGAGGCCGCGGCGAACACGACTTCGGCGGTCTCGGCGGCAAGCTGCCGGCCGGCTTCCGACGCGCCGGCTTGCACGATCACCGGCCAGCCCTGGATCGGCCGCGCTATATTCAGCGGCCCCCGCACCGAGAGATACGGCCCCTTATGGTCGAGGACATGCAGTTTGGCTGGATTGAAATAGACGCCCGCCTCGACATCCCGGATGAAAGCGTCGTCCGCCCAACTATCCCAAAGCCCGGTGACCACGTCATAGAATTCGCGAGCCCGTCGATAGCGCTCGCCATGCTCCATGTGCTCCTCGAGGCCGAAGTTGAGCGCCGCGTCGGGGTTGGAAGTTGTGACGATGTTCCATCCCGCGCGTCCTGCGCTGATGTGGTCGAGCGAGGCGAATCGCCGCGCGATAAGATAGGGCTGCTCGAACGTGGTTGAGGCGGTGGCGATGAGCCCGAGGTGGGTGGTCGCCGCGGCGAGAACCGGCAAGAGCGTCAGGGGGTCGAAGGACGTCACCGTGTGACTGCGCTTCAGCGCCTCGATCGGCATGTTCAGCACGGCGAGATGATCGGCCATGAAGAAGGCGTCGAACTTACCGCGCTCCAGCGTCTGAGCGAAGCGTCGCAGGTGGGCGAGATTGAAATTTGCGTCGGGATAGGCGCCGGGATAGCGCCACGCGCCAGTGTGAATGGTCGTCGGCCGCATGAAGGCGCCGAGCCGCAATTGACGTGACGCGGTCATTTAACTCCTCTTGCGCTCCGTGAGGCGCCGACCCGCGGCTTGTGTCGGCCTTGCACCCCGACGTTCCACATGGCTGCAGGCATCATACGCCAGCCCGGCGAGCAGGCCGAATTCTCACGGCCCGCGGCGCGGCCGCGCTTGCCGCGGCCACGGCTAATCGAAGCTCGAGAGCGCCGCCTGGCTATTCGGAGTCCAAAGTTCGGTCCGATCAATCAAGTTTCGGCTCGCCGAGGGACGCTGGCGCCGGTTATGAGACTTAAGGAGAGCGCCGCGACGCCAAGCCAAAAGCTGGGCGACCAGTATTCCAATATGTCGAGCGGATGGGCGCCGCGGCATATCGAGCGAGCCAATTTGCAGATCGTCGATTCGCCCACCAGGCAAAGACCTGCGTTCGGCGCCGACAGATAGGCGTAGCCGACGACGTCTCGATAAGTGAGCCACCACCATGCGACCGAAAGGCCCGTGGCCGCGACGCCAAAAAGGATCAAAACGCGGGTGAGGCGCTGCATTCAGATGGACTCTTGTTCGGCCGTCGTCATATCGCCAGTCCGAGCGAAGCAAGAATTTCGCGTCGAAGGGCAATGAGATCGCGATCGTCGCGATGGCGCGGATAGGATTTGTCGACCCCGAATTCGGCCCTGATGCGCGCCGGGCGATCGGACAGGACCACGATGCGGCCGGCCAGCAGCAGCGCCTCCTCGACATCATGCGTCACGAGCAGCGCGGTGAAGCCCGCGCGCCGCCACAGTGCGACAAGCTCGTCTTGCAAGGTGAGCCGCGTCAACGAATCGAGCTTGCCGAGCGGTTCGTCGAGCAGCAACAGGGCCGGGTCGTTGACGAGCGCGCGCGCGAGCGAAGCGCGTTGGGCCATGCCGCCGGACAATTGATGGGGATAGGCGTTTCTGAACGCGTCGAGGTCGACGAGGGTGAGCGCGTCATCGACGCGCTGGCGGCGCTGTTTGAGGACGCCGCGCGCATCGAGCCCTGTCGCCACGTTCTTCCACACCGTCGCCCAAGGAAACAGAGTCGGGTCCTGGAAGACGAGAATGCGGGACGGATCCGGCCGCTCGATCGGCGCCCCGTCCGCCAGAATCGAGCCTTTCGACGGCGCCTCCAGACCTGCGACGAGACGCAGCAAAGTCGACTTGCCGCAGCCCGACGGGCCAAGCAGCGCGACGAACTCGCCCGCCGCGATGCTGAGATCGATCGAATCGAGCACCGGCAGCCGCGCGCCGGCAAGATCGAACTGATGGCTGACGCCGCGGATGTCGATCGACACGCTGGGCTGCGGATTCTCGCTGCGGACCGCGGTCGCCAGAATTGCTGCGCCGCTCATGAGATGAACCCCTTCTGCCAGTTGAGCAGCCTGTCGCGGCCGACGAACAGCAGCCTGACCACGCCGGAGCACAGCAGCGCCATGATCAGAAGGGTTGCGTACACGTTGGCGTAGCCGGAATAGGCCGTCTGGAATTGGATGTACCATCCCAACCCGAATTTCGCGCCAAGCATTTCGGCGACGACGAGCACCGCAAAGGAATAATAGAGGCCCATGAAGAGGCCGACGAAAACATGCGGTAGGGATCCGGGAACCGCCACTTTTCGGATGAGGTGCCAATTGCTGGCGCCCAGCACGCGACCGACGTCGTAATAAGATTTGTTGATCGCGGCGACCCCCGACGCAGTGAGGATTGCGACCGGAATGCCCGAAGCGAGCGCGACGATGAAGATGCTCGCCGCGAAGGTTGTCGGAAAGAAGTAGAAGGTGCACGGAATCCAGGCGGTCGCCGGCACCGGACCG
>JBEKSH010000284.1:0-5662 GCA_049517235.1 Roseiarcus sp.
AGAACGGCGCGAATCGCCGCCACGAGCCGCTTCGCCCGTGCGGTCGGCGCGCCGCCCGGCCCCACGAGCGTGCGAGCCTCGCGACGCGGCGACAGGCCGGCGCGATGCAACGCTTCGCAAACGTAAATGTTGCCGAGGCCGGCGACGAGGCTTTGATCCAGCAGCGCGCCCTTCAGCGGCGTCTTGCGGCCGGCGAACAGCCGCGCCAACACCGCCGCATCGAAATCCGCGGCGAGGGGCTCGACGCCGAGGCGGGAAAACAACGGATGGGTGGTCAGGCTATCCGAAGGCGCGAGCTGCATGAAGCCGAAGCGGCGCGGATCGTTGTAGGTGACGCGCGCGCCGTTCGACAGGTGGAACACGACATGGTCGTGCGCCGCGCTTTTCGATCGCCCGAAATGAAAGGCCCCGGGGGTCTCCGCCGCCCCGCGCTCGATACGAAAAGAGCCGGACATGCCCAGATGCATGATCAGCGTCTCGCCGCTATCGAGCGGCGCCAAGATATACTTGGCCCGTCGCGCCAGGGCGCCGACCCGCCGGCCGGCTAGGCGCTCGGCGAAATGATCGGGGAAGGCGAAACGCAAGTTGCCGCGGCGCAGCTCGACGCCTTCGATCCGCGCATCGGCGAGAACGGCCGCCAGGCCGCGGCGCACTGTCTCGACTTCCGGCAGTTCAGGCATCGGCCTCGGCCCGGATGACGGCGAGAAAGGCCGCGCCGTATTCCCACGCCGTGAACGGCGGCGAGTTCGTCGAGATTTTGCGGCCGCCGCGCCGCCATTTCGATCAGCGTGCGGTCGGGGAAAATCACATAGGCGGGTTGACGCTGGCGATGCGCCAGATCGCTGCGCAACGCCTTCAGCGCCGCCAGCACAGCCGCGTCGGCGTCGCCCGGCAGCGCGGGCGCCTTGTTGCGGCCCCGCGGCTTTTTCGAGACGACGTCCTCGCGCAGCATGAACGGCGCCTGTCCGCGCAACACCCTTTGTCCGTCCTCGGTCACGAACAGCCGATCGCGATCCGAAGGATCGTGCGCGATCAGTTTGGCGGAAAGCAATTGGCGCAACACGCCGCGCCAGTCGGCGGGCGCGCGCTCGGCTCCGACGCCGAAAGTCTTCAGCCCGTCATGGCCGTATTGGCGCACCGCGTCGGTCGCCTTGCCCGCCAGAATATTGCCGAGATGGCCGAAGAAGAACCGTCCCGACGTGCGCAGGATCGCCGACATCGCCTTCTGCGCGTCGATCCGCCCGTCGACGAGGCGCACGCCGCCCTGACAGACGTCGCAATGGCCGCACGGCTCCGCCTCTTCGCCGAACATCCCGAGCAGCACCTGGCGCCGGCAGCGCGCCGATTCGCACAACGCGACGAGGTCGTCGAGTTTCTTCTCCTCGATCCGTTTGCGCTCGTCCGGCGCGCCGCCCTCGGCGATCTGGCGGCGGCGCAGCGCGATGTCGCCGGCGCTGTAGAGCGTGAAGGTGTCGGCGGGCAGGCCGTCGCGTCCGGCGCGGCCGATCTCCTGGTAATAGGCCTCGATCGAGGACGGCATATCCGCGTGAAAGACGAAGCGGACATCCGGTTTGTCGATGCCCATGCCGAAGGCGGTGGTCGCACAGACGACGATTCCGTCGTCCTGCTGGAACGCGTCCTGGTTTTGCGATCTCGTCTGATGGTCGAGGCCGGCGTGATAGGGCAGCGCGCGCCGGCCGTGGCTGGAGAATTCCTGCGCCAGCTCCTCGGTGCGCCGCCGCGACGCGCAATAAATGATGCCGCTCTCGCCCGGATGCGCCGCCAGTCGCTCGGCGAGCTGGCGCGTCGCATTGGCCTTGGGGCGCATCGCGAGGAACAGGTTGGGCCGGTCGAAGGAGCGCACGAAAACCCGCGGCCGGCGAAGGAACAGCCGCGCGACGATGTCGGCCCGCGTCGGCGCGTCGGCCGTCGCCGTCACCGCGATCGTCTGCACGCCGCCGAGCGCCTCGGCGATGTCGCGCAGGCGCAGATATTCGGGCCTGAAATCATGGCCCCATTGCGACACGCAATGCGCCTCGTCGATCGCGAAAAGATCGATTTTCGCGCTTCTGAGCATCGCGATCATGTCGTCGCGCACCAGCCGCTCCGGGGCGACGTAAAGCAGCCGCAATGAACGATCGCGCAACGCTTCGGCGACGCGCTGGCGCTCGCCTCCGTCGGAGGCGGAATTCAGCGCCGCCGCGGCGACGCCGAGTTCGCGCAATTGCGCGACCTGGTCGCGCATCAGCGCAATCAGCGGCGAGACCACCAGCGCGAGCCCGTCGCGCGCCAGCGCCGGCAGTTGATAGCACAGCGATTTGCCGCTGCCGGTCGGCATCACGGCGAGCACATCTTCGCCGCCGAGCGTCGCGCCGATGACTTCCTCCTGGCCGGGGCGAAAGCCGGGAAAGCCGAACACGCGGCCAAGCTGCGCGCGCGCCTTGTCCAGAAGCGGATCGCTTCGGGTCATCGCGCGGCCCCGCTCGAAGGATCGAACACCGGCGTCCATTGAACCTCCTCGATGCGCTGGGCGCCGCAGGCGAGCATGACCAGGCGGTCGAGCCCGAGCGCCGCGCCGCTCGCGGCGGGCATATGGTCGAGCGCGGCGAGGAAATCCTCGTCGAGCGGATAGGTTTCGCCGTAGACGCGCTGCTTTTCCGCCATTTCCGCATCGAGGCGCCGGCGCTGCTCGGCCGAATCGGTCAGTTCGCCGAAGGCGTTGGCGAGTTCGACGCCGCACGCGTATAATTCGAAGCGCTCGGCGAGGCGGGGATCGCGGGCGCTGACGCGCGCCAGGGCGGCCTCGCAGGCCGGATAGTCGCAAAGCACCGTCGCGCGGCCGAGGCCCAGCGCCGGTTCGATCCTTTCGCTCAATATCCGGCTGAAAACGTCGGACCAATTGTCGTCGGGCGCGACGCGCAGGCCAGCCTGCGCGGCCTGCTCCGCGAACGCGTCGCGATCCGGCGCGCGCCCGTTGCCGGGCAGGCTGTCGAAAATATCGATTCCCGCGTGCCGCAGGAACGCCTCCCGGACGCCGAGCCGCTCGGGTTCGGCGAACGGATCGGCCTTCCGGCCGCGAAAGCTCAAGGTTTGCGCGCCGGCCTGCCGGGCCGCGACGGCGATGATTTCGGCGCAATCGTCCATCAGCGTCTCGTAGGGGGCGCCGGCGCGATACCACTCCAGCATGGTGAATTCGGGCGCGTGCAGGGCGCCGCGCTCGCGGTTCCGGAACACCCTGGAAAGGGCGAAGATGCGCTGTTCGCCGGCCGCCAGCAGCTTTTTCATCGCAAATTCCGGCGACGTATGCAGGAAGGCCGTCGCGGCGCCGCCGTCCGGCCCGATAATTTGCGTCGAAAAGCCATGCAGATGCGCCTCGTTGCCCGGCGAGGCCTGGAGAATGACCGGCTCGACCTCGATAAAGCCCTGGCCCTCGAAATAGCGCCGCAACGCGCTTATGACGCGCGCGCGCGCCGCCAGACGCGGGCGGCGATCGGCGTGGCGGTCTTTCGACCAGAATGGGGAAGGCGGTTTCAAAGCGGGCAATCTATCCCGATGGCCTTTCGCCTCAACGGAACAATCCGTCTGGCCTTTGTGGGCAAAATCGCTATGTTGCGCGCCGCAACGGCGCAAGGGCGCGTCACCCGACGCGTTTTCCCAAGCCCTCGCCGCCGACCATCTCTAAGGACCCAAGACGTGAAAGTCATCGCAAGCTCGATCCGAAAAGGCAATATCATCGAGCGGGAGGACGGTCAGCTCTGCGTCGTTCTGTCGGCCGAAAGCTTCCATCCCGGCAAAGGCACGCCGACGACGCAGATCGACATGCGGCGCATTTCGGACGGCGTGAAGGTCACCGAGCGCTACAAGACCACCGAGCAGGTCGAGCGCGCCTTCGTCGAGGACCGCAATTTCAGCTACCTCTATTCCGACGCCGACGGCCATCACTTCATGAACGACGAGACCTACGATCAGATGCAGGTGGCGACCGACGTCATCGGCGATCAGGCGCAATGGCTGCAGGAAGGCATGAAGGTGATCCTGTCGATCTTCAACGACATCGCGGTCGCGATCCAGTTGCCGCCGCGCGTGACGCTGGAAGTCGTCGAGACGGAGCCGGCGATGAAGGGCCAGACCGCTTCCTCTTCCTACAAGCCGGCCAAGCTTTCCAACGGCGCGCGCGTGATGGTGCCGCCGCATATTTCTCCGGGCACGCGGATCATCATCCAGACCGAAGACGGCTCCTATGTCGAGCGCGCCAAGGACTAGCGTCCGCGCCGGCGCGCCCTTGTCGCATATTCGCAAGCCGAGGGAGACGCATGATGCAGCTGGGCATGATCGGACTGGGCCGGATGGGCGCCAATATCGTGCGCCGGTTGATGCGCGACGGCCACGCTTGCGTCGTCTTTGATCATGATCCGGCCCCCGGCAAGGCGCTCGCCGCCGAAGGCGCGCGCGCCGTCGGCTCCCTTGCGGCGCTTGTGACCTCGCTGACGGCGCCGCGCGCCGTGTGGATCATGCTGCCGGCCGGCGCGCCGACCGAGCAGACGATCGACGCCCTGGCGTCGCTTCTTGAGCCCGGCGACGTCGCGATCGACGGCGGCAATACGTTCTGGCGGGACGACATTCGCCGCGGCGCGGCGCTCGCCGCCAGGGGCCTGCACTATCTCGACGTCGGCACCAGCGGCGGCGTCTGGGGGCTGGAGCGCGGCTATTGCATGATGATCGGCGGCGACGCGGCGGTGGTGCGCCGGCTCGATCCGCTGTTCAAAACTCTGGCGCCCGGCCGCGGCGCCATTTCGCAGACGCCCAACCGCGAAGGGCGCGACGCGCGGGTGGAGGAAGGCTACCTGCACGCCGGGCCGTGCGGCGCCGGGCATTTCGTGAAGATGGTTCACAACGGCATCGAATACGGCATGATGCAGGCCTATGCCGAGGGCTTCGACATCTTGCGTCACGCCGACAGCGAGGCGCTCGCGCCCGAGCATCGCCTGTCGCTGAATCTCGCCGATATCGCCGAAGTGTGGCGGCGCGGCAGCGTCGTCACGTCATGGCTGCTCGATCTGACGGCGGCGGCGCTGGCGCACGAGGGCGAGCTTGCCTCCTATTCCGGCTTTGTCGAGGATTCGGGCGAGGGCCGCTGGACGATCATGGCGGCGATCGAGGAAGCGGTGCCGGCCGAGGTTCTGTCGGCGGCGCTCTACACGCGCTTCCGCTCGCGCCAGAGCCATACGTTCGCCGAGAAGGTCATCTCGGCGATGCGCCGGGGATTCGGCGGCCATATCGAGCCGCCCGCCAAGGACTGACGCGCCGGCGCGGAGCGCCGAGCGCCGGGCTGCCGCTTGAGGAAGGAGCGCGCTCGGGCGGAAGCGGAAGTTGGATGCAGAGAGCCGGACATCCCGGGTTGACCTTTTCGGCCGCTGGCCACGGAGTTGCCGAACGGCGGGTTCCTACCCTGCTCGGGTCTTTGCGCCTGCTGGCGTCCGAAACTCTTTACGATAGCGGAGTGACGGTTTTGAGCAACCGAAATGTCGAAGCGGACTCCTCCTAGTCGCCCGCTTCAATCAATTTGAAAGGATTTTGTGATTCGCTTTTGTCGCAGGCTGAGCGACGGAGGCGATTATGACGGCGAGCGAGAATTCTGTGAAGAAATATGTTGTGAGGTTGA
>JBEKSH010000285.1:0-4941 GCA_049517235.1 Roseiarcus sp.
ACGCTGATGGAGCGCCAGCTCGACGCGCCGTCCGGCCAATTGCTCCAGCGCGATCTCGACAAGCGCGGCATCGCCTTCTTCACCAACGCGCAAACCGAGGAAATCATCGGCGCGGAGCGCGCCGAGGGCGTGCGTCTGGCCGACGGCCGCGAGATCCAGGCCGATCTGGTCGTGTTGGCGATCGGCATCCGCCCCAACATCGATCTGGCGCGCGGCGCGGGGCTTGAAGTCAATCGCGGCATCGTCGTCGCCGACGATATGCGCGCCAGCGACCGCGACGTCTTCGCCGTCGGCGAATGCGTCGAACATCGCGGCCAGGTGTTCGGGCTCGTCGCGCCGCTCTGGGACCAGGCCAAAGTCTGCGCGGCGCGGATGGCCGGCGACGAGACGGCGATCTTCGCCAGCCGGCCGCTTTCGACAAGCCTCAAGATCACCGGAATCGACGTCTTCTCGGCGGGCGAATTGTCGGCGGCCGACGAAAGCGACGACGAGATCACGCTGCGCGACGACAATCGCGGGCTTTATAAGAAAATCGTTCTGCGCGACGGCAAGCTCGTCGGAACCGTGCTCTATGGCGACGTTTCCGAAGCGTATTGGTACAAGCAGCTGATCGAAGTGCGATCCGACGTCAGCGCGCTGCGCGATCGGCTCGTGTTCGGGCGCGCCTTCGCCGACGCCGGCGCCGGCGGGACATCCAGCGCTCCCGACGTCGCGGCGATGCCGGAAGACGCGCAAGTCTGCGGCTGCAACGGCGTGTCCAAGGCGAGCATTCTCGCCGCGATCAAGGCGAAGAACCTCGCCTCGCTCGACGAGGTGCGGGCCCACACCAAGGCTTCCGCCTCGTGCGGCCAGTGCACGCGCGTCGTTCAGGCGCTTCTGTCGCACGCCACCGGCCTCGCCGCGCAAGCGCGCATTCCTGCGCTATGCGGCTGCGCCGACGCGGGGCACGACGAAATCCGGGAGGCGATCCGCCGCCGTTCGCTCAAGACGATGGACGCGGTGCGCGCCGCCTTCGGCTGGAGGAAGCCCGACGGTTGCCACAAGTGCCGTCCGGCGTTGAACTATTATTTGCTCTGCGCCTGGCCGGGCGAGTATCGCGACGACGCCCAGTCGCGCTTCGTCAATGAACGGGTCCACGCCAATATCCAGAAGGACGGAACTTATTCCGTTGTGCCGCGCATGTGGGGCGGGCTGACGACACCTTCCGAGCTTCGGGCGATCGCCGATGTCGCCGACAGGTTCGCCATTCCCACGGTGAAAGTGACGGGCGGCCAGCGCATTGATCTTCTCGGCGTCAAGAAGGAGGATCTGCCGGCCGTTTGGGGCGATCTCAACAAGGCGGGGCTTGTTTCGGGCCATGCCTATGGCAAGGCGCTGCGCACGGTCAAGACCTGCGTCGGCAGCGAATGGTGCCGCTTCGGGACCCAGGACTCGACCGGCCTCGGCGTCAAGCTCGAGAAGATGTGCTGGGGCTCCTGGACGCCGCACAAGGTCAAGCTCGCGGTTTCCGGCTGCCCGCGCAATTGCGCCGAGGCGACCATCAAGGACCTCGGCGTCGTCTGCGTCGAGGCGGGATACGACCTTGTCGTCGGCGGCAACGGCGGTGTGGACGTGCGCGTGAGCGAACCCCTGGTCCGGGTCGCCGCCGAGGCGGATGTTCTCGAATATGCCGGCGCCTTCCTTCAGCTCTATCGCGAGGAAGCGCATTATCTTGAGAGGACCGCCCCATGGGTCGCCCGCGTCGGCGTCGAATATGTCAAGCGTCGGCTGGTCGGCGATCCCGAGGGGCGGCGCGATTTGCATGCGCGATTCCTGCATTCCCAGCAATTTTGCCAAACCGACCCCTGGGCGGAGCGGGCGAAAGGCGGCGAGGCGCATGAGTTCGCGCGCCTGCCGGCCCTGGCGGAGGCGTGAGCGATGACCGACGGAATCGAATGGAAAAGGATCGGCCCGATCGACAATATCCCGCGCCGCGGCGCCCGGCGGCTCAGCTTTACGATCGGCGGCAAGCCTGTCGCAATCTTCCGGACGGCGGACAATGAAGTCTTTGCGCTCGTCGACGAATGCCCGCATCGCGGCGGCCCGCTCTCGGAAGGCATCGTCGCCGGCGCGACCATCGCTTGTCCTCTGCACAACTGGGTCATTCGATTGAGCGATGGCGTCGCGGCGTCGCCGGATGAAGGCGCGACGCTTCGCATCCCGACGAAGCTCGCGGACGGCGAGATTTTCATCGGCGTGACGATCGCCCCGGCTCTCAAGAGCCCTGTTCTTGGAGAGGTCGGGTGAATGCGCCGCTGCGCACCACCTGTCCCTATTGCGGCGTCGGATGCGGCCTCACCGTCGACAAGGACGGCATCCTCGCCGGCGACCGCGACCATCCCGCCAATTTCGGCCGGCTTTGCTCCAAAGGCGCGGCGCTCAAGGACACGCTCGGCCTCGACGACCGCCTGCTCGCGCCGACGATCCACGGCAAGAGCGTCTCATGGGACGCCGCCCTGGAATTGATCGCGAGCCGCTTCGCGCGGACGATGAGGGAGCACGGGCCGGATTCGACGGCCTTCTACGTCTCCGGGCAGTTCCTGACGGAAGACTATTATGTCGCCAACAAGCTGATGAAGGGCTTCATCGGCTCGGCCAACATCGACACCAATTCGCGGCTGTGCATGGCCTCGTCGGTCGCCGGCCATCTGCGCGCTTTCGGCGAGGACGTCGTGCCGGGCTGCTACGAGGATCTCGATGAGACCGACCTCGCCGTGATGGTCGGCAGCAACATGGCCTGGTGTCATCCTGTGCTGTATCAGCGCCTCGTCGCCGCGCGGCGCAAGCGCGGAACGAAGCTCGTCGTCATCGACCCGCGCCGCACCGCGACCTGCGACACGGCCGATCTGCACCTGCCGCTCAAGGCTGGGTCGGACGCGCCGCTGTTCAACGGGCTGCTGGCGTATCTTGCGGACGCCGGGGCGATCAATCACAGATGGATCGAACGCCACGCATCCGGCTTCGACGAGGCGCTGGCGGCGGCGCGCGGAGGCGCCGCGTCGCTCGACGACGTCGCGGCCGCCTGCGCGATCCCCGCGCATGACCTGCGACGCTTCTACGAGTTGTTCGCGCGCACGGAACGGGTCGTCACGCTCTATTCCCAGGGCGTCAATCAATCCGATGTCGGGACCGACAAAGTCAACGCCATCATCAACGCCCACCTCGCCACGGGGAGGATCGGCCGGCCCGGAATGGGGCCGCTTTCCCTGACCGGCCAGCCGAACGCGATGGGCGGGCGCGAAGTGGGCGGCCTCGCCAATCAGCTGGCCGCCCACATGAATTTCGACGATCCGGCGGACATCGACCGGGTTCGCCGCTTCTGGCGCGCGCCGAACATCGCGACGCGGCCCGGCCTGAAAGCCGTCGAGATGTTCGAAGCGGTTCACGACGGGCGGATCAAGGCGATCTGGATCGCGGCGACCAATCCCGCCGTCAGCATGCCGCGGGCAGGCCGCGTGCGCGCCGCCCTCGAACGCTGTCCGTTCGTCGTCGTCACCGATTGCTGGCCGACCGACACGACCGCCCTCGCCGATGTCGTGCTGCCCGCCGCGGCCTGGGCGGAGAAGGACGGCGTGGTCACCAATTCGGAGCGCCGAATGTCGCGCCAGCGGGCGTTTCGCGCGCCGCCGGGCCAGGCAAAGCCGGATTGGTGGATGTTCGCGCAAGTGGGGCGGCGCATGGGTTGGCCGGAATCCTTTCGATACGCCAACGCCGCGAGCATCTTTCGCGAACACGCCGCGCTATCGGCGTTCGAGAACGACGGCGGGCGGCTGTTCGACATCGGCGCCCTGGCCGATCTCGACGACGAGTCCTATGACCGTCTCGCGCCGGCGCAATGGCCGCGTCCGAAGTCCGCGGCGGGTCGTTCTCCCCCGCGATTGTTCGCCCGCGGCGGCTTCATGACGCCGCATGGGCGCGCGCGCATGACGCCGACTCCGGCGGTTGCGCGGGCGCCCGACGCCCTGCGTCCTCTGCGCCTTAATACCGGGCGCGTGCGCGACCAATGGCACACGATGACGCGCACTGGACGGGTGGCGCATCTGATGGCTCACGCGCCCGAGCCGTTGCTTGAAATCCATTCCGGCGACGCCGCCGCGCGGGGACTTGCCGACGGCGCGCTCGCGCGAATCGACAGCGAACATGGCTCGATCGCGCTGCGCGTTCGCGTCACCGACCGCCAGCGCGTCGGCGAGACGTTCGCGCCGATGCACTGGACGGATCAGTTCTGCTCTTCAGGCCCCGTCGATCGCCTTGTCGCCGGTGAAACGGACCCGATTTCCGGCCAGCCCGATCTCAAGGGCGCCGCGGTGCGCGTGGTCGCGCTGCCGACGCTCTGGCGCGGCCTGCTGATGCGGCGCTCGGCCGCGAACGGTCCGCTCGCCGAGGGCGTCTATTGGGCCAAGACGCCGCTGCGATCCGGCTGGGCCTTCGAGCTCGCGGGATGGAGACCGCTGCACGAGATCATCACCTCGGAAGCCAAGCTGCGCGAATGGCTCGAGGTTCCCGGGATTGGCGAATTTGTCGCCTATTCCGATCCGAAGCGATCGGTCTTTCGCTATGCGGGCTTCGTCGACGCGCGATTGGAAGCCTGCCTGTTCCTGACGGACGCCGATGCCCAACTGCCGGCGCGCGAAGAGATCGCCGGGCTCCTCGGCGAAGAGCTGGCGCCGAGGCAACGCGTCGCCGTTTTGGCGGCGCGCGCGCTTGATCGCGCCGCGCCCAACGACAAGCCAGTTTGCGCGTGCTTCGGCGTTGGCGAGCGGACGCTGACCAAAGCGATCCGCGAACAGGGCCTTGCGAATGTCGGCGATATCGGCGCGGCGTTGCGCGCGGGCACCAATTGCGGCTCGTGCATTCCGGAATTGACGGCGCTGTTGCAGGACGCCGCGCGCGAGCGCGCGG
>JBEKSH010000286.1:0-4934 GCA_049517235.1 Roseiarcus sp.
CGGCCCAGCATGAACAGGGCGATCAGGCCGAACGGAGAGGCCGCTATGATTTCGGTGAAGAGAATGCGCCAGCCGGTGCGACGATAAGCAACCAGGACGACCGGTACGGCGATGGCGCCGAGGAACAGAAAATAAGTGAGCTTGCTCAACACGCCAAGCGTCGCGATTGTCCCCCACAAGGCGCCCCGAAGAGCTGCTTCGCCTTGAGTCTTCGGCGGAGCCTTCCACTCGAGCGGCAGCAGGAGGAGTGTTGCGAGCACGACGATGGACAGCAGATCGTCGACGAGGAACGGCGCATGACCTTCGAATAAGGCCGGGCTGAGAGCTGCCGCCACAACCGACAGCACGACGGCGATCAAGGGGACGCCGATTCGACTGAGCTGCCAGCCAAGGACAACCAAAAGCGACAAGGTCGCTAGCGCGAGGCATACTGGGGCGATAGACAGCGCCCCGACAATCCCGTTGATCGGTCCGGCCGGCAGCAATAAGAGCGCCATCAACGGCGACTTGGACATCTGGCCAAAACATAGATCCACGCCGTCGAACGAGGCGTCGAACACCGCTCGGCTGACGCAGGCAGCTCGGTGAAGAAAGAATAGCTCATCCCAAGCCGGTTTGCTGTGGCCGGAACTCAAAGCAAGGAAATTCAGGCCGGCAAGGACGATCAAAGTGCAAAGGAGCGAGCGGAACTGGTGGCTTTTCAGGCTCTCCAAGCTCCAAACGCCTGCGGTTTGGCTGCGCAAGTTATGCAAGTCAGAACGCCATCCTCACGCCAGTGACGTCACCGTCGCGAATCTCCGGCACGCCCGCGAGCTCTTCGGATTCGGGCGACGGGCGATCGCTCGCCTGCCGCATTTTTCGACCGGTCATGATAACTCTCGGAACCTGTTCCAAAATTTGGGAATCCGCGCCGTCGGCACATTGACTTCAAAGCGTTACGCTGCTGCTTTGGAGCCGTCAAGTTATCAGGCGCGTCTGAAATTGATTGTGGCGTCAGATGCGGCATTCGGCGGTTGAGCAACATCGATATCGGCCCGCGTCGTCAACGTGGCGCTCTTCGAGACGGCGATCGACAGCCGCCAGCATCTCCGTCTCGATAGTCTCGGCAATCGGTGCTCGGGCGGGCGCCGCACTTCGCCCCAATCCAGCCCTCTACTGCGCATCGCCTTCACAAACTCGAACGCCATCAATAGACAATCAATCGTCGTAGCTCACTACGATATGGGGGCTCCTAGGCGTTGGATCCTGACGGTCACGATGGAGCGCCTCTTCCCGAACCCGACACACAGACTGTTTATGTCGCCCGACCGTCACGGCGCCTTGGAATTCAAACCGAAGCCTTTTCGATCACCATAAGAAGTCGGAAGCCCAAGAGGCGTCCCAAGGGCCTTTCGAGAAATCTTTCGATCCGCAGGCCCACGGCAGCCAGCTTCGGCGTCACGAGCGACCAGGGCCTGAATCCTCCGCTCAATGGATAGACGGCAAAGGAAAACCATCGGGTTTGCGCAATGTGCAGAGCAGGAAACATCCGATGGAATCGGCTCTGGTACTTCCCGCACAGGAGCGTTGGAATAGCCTGATTGGATTCGTAAGCGTCACGATTGGGATCGGGCGTACCGTCCTCCAGAGGATTGGCCGACATGACGACCGGTTCTGGATGAAAGAGGTTGTAAAAGGCCCAGCTCCCATGGGTGATCGCCGGTTCGACCATTACGATCCGGCCGCCAGGTCTAAGCACACGCTGAGCTTCCTTGAAGAACAGCGCCGGAAACTCGATGTGGTGAAGCACGTCCAGCATCACGATATTTCCCAGAGTCCCGCAAGCGAAAGGCAGTCGCTGAGCATCGGCGACCAGATCCAGCCATTCGGCATACTGGATGTCCGATGAAATCACCCCGTCAACGCGCTCTTTCAAATTGCCTACGCCACCCCCGATCTCCAGCGTCGGACCAGCAACGCAAACGGTCGCGATCCGGTCGAAAATATCCGCGTAAACAACCCGCAAGACCGGCTTTTCTTTCCAGACGGAAAGATAATCTCGCAACGCCTGAGACATCGTCAGATCGCCTTGATTTTGAAGAATGCGAAAACCACCATTCGAAGCAGCAGCACGCCATGTCTGAAGCGCGAGATCTGCGTTTCGCCATAGGTTCTGGCTGCGTAGCGGATTGGGAGGTCCACGCTTTTCAAATTCAGCTTGGCGGCGCCGAATATCAAGTCGAAGTCGCCGAACGGGTCGAAATCGCCGAAATAGGCGCGGCCCGCCTTGACACTGATGTAGTCCGAGCGCCGAATGACCTTGGTTCCGCACAAGGTGTCCGTGTAGCGCTGATTCAGCAGCCATGAGAAAATATAGGAGAAAGTTTTGTTCGCGACGAGATTCAAGAACCGCATGGCGTCGTCTTCCATCGGATAGATGAGCCGTGACCCGTTGATATATTCGCCCTTTCCTGATTTGATCGCCTCCCAAAATTTGGGAAGCTGCTCGGGAGGCATCGTCAAATCCGCATCAAGGATCATAAGAACATCGCCGCGTGCCGCATCGAAGGCGGTGAACACCGCGTCGGCCTTCCCTTTGCCGGGCTGGGTCATGACCTTGATGTTCTTTTGCGGATAGGCCGCCTGGACGCGCTTTATCTCGGACAGCGTATCGTCACTGCTGAGGCCCTCGATGAAAATGATCTCGATGTCGTCGCAGAAGGCCGGAATACGCTGAACAGCGGGTTCAATGTTTCCTCGCTCGTTTCGCGCCGGCACGACCACGGTCGCAGAGCGAAGGCTATCGTCGACATGCCGAAGGGAACGGCAAACGACGTAGTGACGAAGGGCCATCGTGCGCAACAGCGGCAAAGGACCAAGAAAGCGATTCACGAGCCGGCCAAGTCCGAAGAGCCGCACAGGGCTGAGCAGACGCCGCTCCGATTTGACGGGCTCGAGATCGCCAAGCGACGCCATGGCCGCGATGTCCTCTGGCGACATGACATTGACCGGAGGCTGCGGCATTCTCTGCCCAACCGCTTCGGCGAGCTCCAGAGCCGGGAGCCAAAGATACGAAAAATACGCGACGACGACGCGCGTCTTGCGTGAGCACAGGGGATGCAGACGCTCGAAGAGAGCCTGGACGTCATCGAGCATGCCGAGAGTGTCGACGATGACGATGAAGTCGAAGGGACCCTCGATCGCGCACAAAACGGCCGGATCCTCTACATTGCCCACGATGAACCGCAGATGAGAATGGGTTCGCCTTGCTTCCCCGATCATTTTTGGGCTGAAATCGACGCCGACTCCATAAGAAGGCTTGAGCGCCGCAAGCGTATCGCCGGTGCCGCACCCGATCTCCAGAACGCGCGCCCGTTCCGGGATCAGGAATTTCAAATAGGAGATATCTTCACTATGGAAGAAGGAGGCCTTCTTGCGCCATGCGCTCCGGTTTCCGGCCTCGCGCTCGCTGTTTTCGAGGACTCTTTGTTGACGTCTCGACAGATTGGGCGCGACAAAATTCATCGTGATATCGTTCATGCCTTGACCAGAGGTTCGGCGAACTGCGCTTGGGACGCGGAAGTTCTGCCAACGAATGCGAGCGCGGCCGCGCCAGGCAAGGAAGCGATTAGCGGCACGAAGCCGAAGGAAATTGACAGGAGCAGAGCCTGTTCGCTGCTGACGCCGGTGGCTGCCATTAGTGTCAATAGGAATGCTTCGCGCACCCCCCAGCCGGCGATGGCGATCGGAACGGTCGCCACCAGAACAAGCAAAGGGACGATCGCCGCCGCGTCGCCAAATCCGATCGGCAGCCCCTGCCCCTTAGCCAACAGCCAAAAGACCAGCATGCTCATGGAATGCACCACGACGCATATGCCCGCGATCGGAGCCAGCGCGCGCCTGTCGAAAGTAACGCGCCGCAGATCGACGAGGATCTCGGCGATGGGAGCAAGGCGAGAGCCCGCCAAGGCATTTGGGAGCCAGGGCGCGACCATCAATGCGCCGAGCGAGCCGATCAAGCCCGTGACGACCAGCAGCCTTATCGGAGCCGTGTAGGCGGAAGCGCTTCCGATAATTGGCGAAAGTAGAACGGCCGGAAGCGCCAGAACGAGGATCACGACCAAGGCTATCGCTCTGTCCAGCAACGCGCTCTTGATCGCGACGCGTAATGTCGCCCCTGCGTTCCGCAGCAGTAAAATGCGCGTCGCGTCACCGGCGACAAATGGCAGGACTTGCGCGAAAAACTGGGAAATCCAGTTGATTTGCTGGACTCTTGACATCTGCGGAACCGGATCGCCGTGCTTGGTGATGCGCTCGATGATCGACCACCACCGAACGCCCACCAAGGGCATCTGAGCGAGGGTCACCGCCACCGCGGCAAAAAGCGAAAGCGGATCGGTCGCCTTGATGCATGACCAGAGCCTATCCAGATGCACGATGCGCGCGATGAACACGAAGACCGCGAGCGTGATCGCGATCTTAGCCAACATCAGGGCCAGACGTATCGAAGGCTTTCTCAAAGGCTTGTCCCTTCTGTAAGCTGGAATAGGTCTTGTTCGATGAAAACTGGCCTTGCGCCTAGGCCTCGCTGGGAGGCTTGGAAAGCTTGAAAGCAGGCGTTTTTTGGGCTCGAACGAGCCGAGCTCAAGCCGGGGCGCAAATCGAATAGCAAAACTGGGCGGTCAATTCAATTTACAAGACCAAAGCGACAATGCGCTGTTGGCGACCGGTATTCAGAAGCCGAGTTTGGTCAAGATTGGTGCGCGGCTGCCAAAGAAATCGGCCGTCTCGTTCGATGTCGCGTCTTGGATGTGAGCGAGCATACCGTCGACATTGGTAACGTAATAACCACCAGTGAGCGTCAAGGTCCCGATATGGATCGGGGAGGCCACCAAGCTCCAAGGTCCGCCAGCGCCAGAACTGCTGCGGCCAATCGTTCGGTTCCGGATCTAGAC
>JBEKSH010000287.1:0-4928 GCA_049517235.1 Roseiarcus sp.
CGCCCACGGCGTCAAGGCGCGCCATTTCGCCGCCCATATGGTCGCGCAGGAAACGCCCGACGGCGCCGGCTTGCGCGCGCCCCTTGCCGTCAAGCGGCACATCGCGCTGCCCCTGCAGACGGTTTTCGGCGTTGTAGGAAGTCTGGCCATGGCGAACGAAGACGATTCTATGCGGGTAGGGCGGCGCCATGGCGTTCTTTCATCGCGGTCTCGGCGCGCCGCGCCTCCCATGCGCGTTCGTTCGAGTCAAGGCGGCGCGTCGCGATAGCCCCATCGCCGGGCCAACTCCAGGCACTCGGCCCAGGGCGCGACGCCGGCCGTCGTCGACAGCGCGCGCATCGAGGCGGCGGCGCAGGCATGGGCGAGCGCCGCGCAACGCTCGATTTCCCATCCCTGATGGAGGCCGTAGAGGAACCCCGCGGCGAAGGCGTCGCCGGCGCCGTTGGCGCCGATGATTTCGTCGGCCGGGATCGCCACCGAGCCGCTCGCCAGCCGCGCGCCGTCTCGCGACCTGGCTATTGCGCCCTCCGGAAAATGCACGGCGATCAGCTTCAACGGGCCGCGCGCGAAGACGGCGTCGATGGCGCGGCCGATCGCCGCCGCGTCGGCGCCGCTTTCGTTGCGCGTCGCAATGCCGGCGACCGCGCCGATTTCGAAGTCGTTGACGATCAGATAGTCAAGATAAGGCAGGCAGGGCGCCGCGAGGGCGGCGAGCTTTTCGCGGTCGATCGTCATCAGTTCGAGATTGGTCTCAAGGCCGGCGGCGCGCGCCGCCCGCAAGGTCGGGGCCCAGCCGTTGGCCTCGCCGCGCCACGGCGCGTCCATCGTTCGATGCGTGCCGGGTAGACCCAGATGCAGCAGGCGCGCCCTGGTTTGCTTGAAGTCGAAATGATCGGGATTGAGCAGCGCGGCGACGCCTTGATAGAAGAAATGCGTTCGCCGCCCGCTGCCGCTGACGCAAAACGCATCGACGCATTGGGTCGGCGCGCCGGAGATGACGCGAAGCCGCGTTCGGTCGATTCCGGCCAAGTCGCACAGCCCGAGCAGAAACCGGCCGTCGTCGTCGTCGCCGACCGCTCCCATCGCCTCGACCGGCAGCGTCGGATCGAGGCGGCGCAGATCGAACGCCATATTGGATCCCGAGCCGCCATTTTGCCGGTCGATGGCGATGATTTCGTTCGCCGTATCCTCGGCGGGCCAGGCGGCGATCCGCTTGTTCAGATCGACGCACCAGGTGCCGGCCGACACGACCCCATTGCGCTGCTGCATGGTCTTTGGCTCACGCCTGTTTCAGCACGGATTCGGTAATTTCGTTGTCTGCGGCCAGGGCGCGCCGCGGCGTCACGCCTTGTTTATTCAGCGCGCCGTGATAGGCGGCGACCGCCTCGGCGGGCGCAATGGAGCCGTCGGCGACGGCGCGCATGAACTTGATGATTTCCAGCGGCGATTCCGCCAGATTGATCTTGCGCCCGAACAGCGCGACGCGCGCGCCGTATTTCTCCGCCTGGTGGATCAGCTCGAAACAGTCGCGGGTCGTTCCGGCGCCGCCGCCGAGCACGCCGACGATAAGGCTGGGGTCGAAGGAGGCGACCTCTTCAAGGGCCCTGGGGCCGTTATAGGCGATCTTCAGGAATTGCGGCCGCTCGGCTTCGACCAGACCGGCCAGGCAGCGCAGGATGCAATCATTGACGTAATGAGGAACGATTTCGGGCGCGATTCCGGTCGCGACATTCGGGTTGAAGACTTCAAGGAAATAGTTGAACGCATTGGCCGCGGCGTCGCGGCGAAATTCAGCGAAGGCCTCGAGAGAGGCGATGTCGGCGTCGATGTCGTTGTTGAACGTGATGGAATAGAGGCCAAGGTCGGTCAATGCGACGTCGACGCTCGGGCGCGGCGTCGCGGCGCCGGAACGCGCGCGCGACAGGCAGGCGGTGCGGAAGGGCCGCGAGGGTTTCGTGTGGTAGGTTCCGCCGCGCACGACCCAGATGTCGGTCGTATCGTTGGCGCGGATCGCCGGCTTGACCGCGCTGTTGGCGAAGACGCCGCGTTTGACGAGGCGCTCCAGGTTCGAGGCGGACGTCAGCATCACGTCGACGACGTCCTGCTCGACCACCGCCTGTATCTGGTCGAGGAATTCGGCGCGCGTGCGGTAGCGCGTCCAGCTTCCGTCGGCTTGACGCGCCGGGCCGCAGCCGGTCAGGCTCGGCCCCATATCCGGGTCCTTGGCGTCGGCGAGGATGAAATCGGCGCGTCGGTAACGGCCGCCGCGAATTCGCGCGAGTTTCTCGTCGAGCCGCGTCATCGATATTCCTCCCGTGCGCCGGCGCATGGCGAGCGCTTCAAAGGCCCGCCGACCCGTTATAGCGAGGCGTCGCTCCCGCGCAAACCGCGTCTTGGCGCAATTGGCGGGCCGCCAATGCGGGCGCTGTGCGCCGTCGGCCCCTTGACAGCCGCCGACCGTCGGAACATCCAGCTTCCCGAGGTCTGCGTTCAGTTTCAGGAGCCGGCGAATGTCGAAGAGCGAGCGCTTGCGGATACTTGTGGTCGGCGCCAGCGGCACGCTCGGGCGGGCGATCGTCAGCGAGCTTGGCGCGCGCCACGAAATCATTGCGGCGGGGTCGAAATCGGGAGACGTCAGGGTCGATATCGGCGACCCCGCCAGCATCATGCCGGCGCTGGCGGCGGCCGGACCGCTCGATGCGGTGGCTTGCGCGGCGGGGGCGGTCAACTTTGCGCCGCTCGGCGCGATAACGCCGGCCAGCGCGACCGAATCCGTCTATGGTCTTGGCCTCGCCAACAAATTGATGGGGCAGGTCAATCTGACGCTGGCGGCGCGCGATGCCTTACGTGACGGCGGCTCGATAACGTTGATCGCCGGCATTCTGGCCGATCAGCCGATCGCGCAAGGGTCGTCCGCCAGCATGGTCAATGGCGCGTTGGAGGCTTTCGCGCGCGCCGCGGCGATCGAATTGCCGCGCGGCCTGCGCATCAATGTCGTCAGCCCCACGGTCTTCGTGGAATCGATGGAAGGCTATGCGCCGTTTTTCCGTGGTTTTGAGCCGGTGCCCGTCGCCAAGGCGGCGCTCGCCTTCAGCCGCAGCATCGAGGGCCGGCAGACCGGCCAAGTCTACAGGGTCTAAGGCATGCGCAACACCCTGCTGGCCCTCGTCGCCTTGTCGCTGGCGACGCTGGTCGTGTTTGCGCTATGGCCGCAAATTGATCTCGACGTCGCGCGCGTCTTTTACGGCGCGGACGGCTTCATCGGCCATAATCCCTTCGAACGCGCCGCCCGCGACTTTTTCAACGTCACGCCGTTTGTCGTTCTCGCGGCGTTCGCCGTCCTCTATGGGTTGCGCCGCTTCGGCGTCGCCGTACCCTATGCGCCGACCGGCCGCGAGTTGGTGTTTCTGATCGCCACGATGGCGATCGGGCCGGGCCTCGTCGTCAATCTCGGGCTGAAGGACCACGCGCACCGCCCGCGCCCCGTGCAGACAGCGGAGTTTGGCGGCAAGTTCGAGTTTCGCCCGTGGTATCGCTTCGATGGCGAGTGCCGGAAGAATTGCTCGTTCGTCTCGGGAGAAGTCTCGGAGGGGTTCTGGATGGTCGCGCCCGCCAGCCTCGCGCCGCCGCCGCTGCGCCCATTGGCCGTCGGCGCCGCGCTGGCCTTCGGCGTTCTCACGGCGTTGTTGCGCATGGCGTTTGGCGCCCATTATCTGTCGGACGCGCTTCTGGCGGGCCTCGTCATGCTGATCATCGTGCAGGGGATGCGCATGCTGCTTTTCTCCGGCCGCGACCCTTCGTGACCCCTCTCCGACCAGGGTTGCGCGGCGCGCAACTCTCCCTATAGTCGCGCGCCATCGCCAGCCCCCGACCAGAGCCCCAGGAAATGCCTGAGCCCAAAAGCAAAGTGAAGCGCGTCGTCCTCGCCTATTCCGGCGGCCTGGACACGTCGATTATCCTCAGATGGCTGCAGACCACTTACGGCTGCGAGGTCGTCACCTTCACCGCCGACCTTGGCCAGGGCGAGGAGCTGGAGCCCGCGCGAAAGAAGGCGGAGCTGCTCGGCGTCAAGCCCGAACATATTTTCATCGAGGATCTGCGCGAGGAATTCGTGCGCGACTTCGTGTTCCCGATGTTCCGCGCCAATGCGCAATATGAAGGGCTCTATCTGCTCGGCACCTCGATCGCGCGGCCGTTGATCGCCAAACGGCTGGTCGAAATCGCGCGTGAGGTCGGCGCCGACGCGATCGCCCATGGGGCGACCGGCAAGGGCAACGATCAGGTGCGCTTCGAGCTTTCGGCCTACGCGCTGGAGCCCGACATCAAGGTGATCGCGCCGTGGCGCGAATGGGAATTCGCCTCGCGCAACGCGCTCATCGCTTTCGCCGAGCAGAACCAGATTCCGATCGCCAAGGACAAGCGCGGCGAGGCGCCGTTCTCGACCGACGCGAACCTGCTGCACATTTCCTCCGAGGGCAAGGTGCTGGAGGATCCGGCGCAGGAAGTGCCGGGCTACGTCTACGCGCGCACCCTCGATCCCGAAAAGGCGCCCGATCGCGCGACCTATGTGACGGTGGATTTCGAGAAGGGCGACGCGGTCGCCGTCGACGGCGAGAAACTGTCGCCCGCCGCGCTGCTCACCGCGCTCAACAAGCTCGGCCACGACAATGGAATCGGCCGGCTCGATCTCGTCGAGAACCGCTTCGTCGGCATGAAATCGCGCGGCATGTACGAGACGCCGGGCGGCACGATCCTGCTGGTCGCCCATCGCGGCATTGAATCGATCACGCTCGACCGGGGCGCGGCGCATCTCAAGGACGAACTGATGCCCAAATACGCCGAGCTGATCTACAACGGCTTCTGGTTCTCGCCCGAGCGCGAGATGCTGCAGGCGCTGATCGACAAGAGCCAGGAATTCGTCGCCGGCC
>JBEKSH010000288.1:0-4926 GCA_049517235.1 Roseiarcus sp.
TGATTTGGCGACCTGGTTCTGCGACGCCTCTGCCTCGTGGCTAAAAGGCGGCGTCGAAAACGCCAAACAACACTAAAGCATCACATCGCCGCCGTTGGGAGAAAGTGTCTGGCCGACGTAGAAGGAGCCCGCATCGGATGCCAGTAATAGGACCGTGGGTGCAACTTCCGCAACCTGACCGAAGCGGCCAAGCGGCAGTTGCTTTCGTTTTGCGGCGCGCCACTCCTCCGACATTTCGTTCAGCAACTCTGTTTCCACCGGTCCGGGCGCAACAGCGTTAACTAGCACTCCGTGAGGCGCCCCTTCATGTGAAAGGGCCCTAGTGAAGCCGACGATTCCTGCTTTCGCGGCACAATAGTGGGCAAGTTCGGGCGCGCCCTTGTAACTGAGTTGTGACGAAATGTTGATAATCCGTCCGAAGCGGCGCTCAACCATCCCCGCGAAGAACGCCCGCGTGACGAGGAATGTACCGCGGAGGTGAACGTTGATCATTCTGTCCCATGCCGCGACTGTCAGGTTTGTGAATGGTGCTCCGCCGCCCACTCCGGCACAATTAACCAAAATGTCGATATGACCTAATCGCTCCACGGCCCACGTGGCCAACATGCCGACCGCCACTTCATCAGCCACATCGGCTTCCATCTGACTGACACTCAGGCCTTCACCGGATAGTCGCGCGATCAGCGCGGACGCCCGAGTGGCATCGCCCAAATGGCAGAACACGACCTGAGCTCCGTAGAACGTCAGAATCTCGACTACTGCGGCGCCGATGCCGCGGCTGCCCCCAGTCACCAGCGCTGTTCGGCCCTTAAGAGAAAATTCGGCGGCCAACATTAGTGATTACGCCGCCACGCGGGCCTTGCGCGCAATGAGCCACTCCGCGTAACGGCGGATGCCCTCCTCGAGGCTGATCGCCGGCCGAAAGCCGAAATCGCGCGCCGCAGCCGAAATGTCGAATTCCTGCTGAACGTCATCAAGGGGAGCGGCGCCGGACTCCAGGTGTATGTTGGCCTGCGGAAGAACACGACGCACGATATCAGCCACTTCGGCGAGAGTGACATAGGACCCGCCTGTGACGGTATAGGCCAGCCGCGGCAAGTTGGGCGTGTCCAGAGCGGCGATTAATGCGTCTACGGCGTCGTCAACGTGAATGAACTGGCGATGAAAATCCCGCCCAAAAGGCATATTCGTGGGTCTTTCCTCCAATGCATCCTCGATCATAGTTCGGATGACACAGTCCGTTGTTCGCCACGGTCCATAAATCCACGAGAGTCGAATGCTTACGCCGTCAACGCCATATTGTCGCGCATAGGACGCGACCAGCTGCTCGCTTGCCACCTTGCTCGCGCCGTACAAACTAGTCGGAAACAGTGGGACGTCCTCGGGTACGGGACCCCCATCGGTGTTGCCGTAGACGCTGGCGGACGAGCAGAACACCACGCGCGGTACATGGTGGATGCGCGCGAGTTCGAGGATGTTTGCGGTTCCGACAATATTGACCCGTATCATCGAGGTCGGGTTGTCGCGCGCGACCATTGGACCGGAATATGCGCCGCAATGCACGACGCCGCTGATCGAATATTCAGCCGCCAGAGCGTGCAGGCGATGTACGTCGTTCACATCGCATACGAGCGTGGCGTTTCCATCTCGGGTGTGCGCAACGCGATCAATGGGAAGCACTGTGGTTCCGCGGCGCTCGAGACGCAATCGGATGGCATTGCCGACAAGGCCCGCCGCCCCCGTTACCAGAACCACCTGTCCTTCCATTTTATCCTCCCATCAAGGCAGTCGGCGTCTGATCACTCGCCAGCCGTTCCTCACTCGATTCGATCGGCAACTCCGCGGAGAGTAACGCCTTCGTATAGGTGTGTTGGGGCCGTGCGAAGATCGCCTTGGCCGAGCCGTATTCGACGATCTTTCCAAGGCGCATCACTGCCACGAAATGCGCGAGGGAGCGCACCGAATTAAGGTCGTGCGTGATGAACAGAGCGGTCAACCCCACGCGCGCCTGAAGTTCGCGGATCACGTCGATGATCTGGGCGCGTACGCGAATGTCGAGCGCGGTTGTCGGCTCGTCGAAGACGACGAAATCCGGGTTGGTCGCCAGCGCCCGTGCGATACCAACACGCTTTTGTTCGCCGGCGGTCAGTTGGTGTGGAAAGGCGTTGGCCAAAGATGTTGGAAGATGGACCATGGCCAACGACTCGCGGATGCGCTTAGTCCAATCACCGCGGTCTAGTTCGGGGACAAGCTGCAATGGCTCGGCGATCAAATCGCCCACGCGCCAACGCGGATTGAAGGTGGCGTAGGGCTCTTGGAGCACCATCTGGATGCGCCGCCGCATCGGGCGAAATTCACGTTGGTTCTTGCAGCTGATGTCGTCGCCGTCGAAAAGCACCCTGCCGCCATCAGGCGCGAGCAACCGGACTAGGCATTGGCCAACGGTGGTTTTCCCCGAGCCGCTCTCGCCGACCAGCGCCAGCGTGTCACCGCCTGCTATCGAAAACGAAACGTCGTCCACAGCGCGCACCACGTCGCGAGTGCCTTGGATTGGAAAGTGCTTGATTAATCCGCTTACCTCGACAAGGGGCTTGAAGCCCGATTTGCTTGGGACGGCGCCTGGACCGATCGACGACAGCGAGGGACGGGCCTTTGCGGCCTGGAGAAGCGCTGCGCTCTCTTCCTCCTGCGGCCGGTCGAGGAAACGGGCCACCGGGCTCAGCTCGACGATTCGCCCATGTCGCATGATCGCCACGCGATCGCAGTAATGGGCGACGATGCCTAGATCGTGAGTGATCAGCAGCGTGCCGAGACCTAATTCCCGGGAGCGCTTCACGAGCAAATCAAGGACTTGGACCTGGATAGTCGCGTCGAGCCCTAAGGTCGCATCGTCAGCCAGCAGAACTTCGGGCCCGGCGATCAATGCCATCGCGATCACGACACGTTGGGCCATTCCTCCCGAAAGCTGATGAGGATAGGCGAGGGCCCTTCGCTCGGGATCGACAATTCCCACGCTGTCGAAGAGTTCGACGGCGGCTCGCCAAGCTGCCTTCTTGGACATGGAGCGATGAGCGCGCATTACGGCGGCGACTTGCGCGCCGACCGGTCTGACCGGATCAAGCAAGGCCTTGGCATTTGTGCCGATGAGCGCGATCCGCCCCCCTCGCAACTCGCGCTGTTCTTTGGGGCTCAGACCAAAGATCGATCGCCCGTCGAGCTTTACGTCGCCCCCGACTATGTGACCGCCGCTGGGCAACACATTAATCAGCGCCCGCGCCAGAATGGACTTGCCGGAGCCGGTCTCGCCGACTACGCCCAGCAATTCGTTGCGGTGCAGAGAAAAATTCAACTCCGAAAGAACAGGGGCGCTGCCGCCTTGAAACGCGACAGACAAGCCCTCGACTGCGAGCAGAGGCGAGGATTCCGCGGGCGTCACTGGCGCGCCCTGGTGGTGGGATCGGCCAATTCCTTGATTGCATCGCCGATGAGCGCGAACGAAAGCACGGATAGAACGATGGCGAGTCCAGGGAATAGCGCTACCCACCAGACGCCCAGGATCATCTCTTGCGCGCCGATGCTGACCATGAGACCCCATTCCGGGGTCGGCATCCGAACTCCGGCTCCGACAAAGGAGAGGCCGGCGGTCAGCAGGATCGCCATCCCAATCGCGATTGACACCTGGACGATCGCCGGCGTCAATGCGTTGGGCAGAAGGTGGCGGAACATGATCGACCAATCAGTCGCCCCATTGCAGCGCGCGGCGCTGACGAAGGGTCGTTCGCGCAGGGACAGCACCTCTCCGCGGATCAGTCTGGCGAACATGGGAACGAACAGGACCCCGAGCACCAGCGCCACGGTCCAAATCTGCTGGCCGAGCACAGAGACCAGCGCCATTCCTAGGACGAAAACCGGGAACGACTGGACGAAATCGAACAGCCTCATCGTCAGCGCGCTGAGCCGACCGCGGTAAAATCCAATCAAGAGCCCGATCGGCACGCCTAGGGCGAATGACGACGCCACTGCGACGATGCTGATCAGAAGATTGATGCGCGTCGCGTAGATGACTCGTGCATAGATGTCCATTCCCGAGGTGTCAGTTCCGAACCAGTGCGCCAATGACGGAGGCTGCAACGAGTTCAAAGGGTCGGCCTCGATTGGCGAATAGTGGGCAAGGCAAGGCGCGAAAATGATCGCCACGATTTGGCCGATGAGAAGCGCCGATCCGAACAGGGCGCCAGGGCGCGTCTTCGAGAAGCCGATCAGTTCCCCGCTTCTCATACCTGAATCCTCGGATCGGCCAACTCATAGAGGATATCGACGGCCAGATAGACCAGCACGATGAACGTGGACGCCACCAACACGAACCCTTGAAGCGCCGGATAATCGCTGTTGACGACAGCCTGAACCGCATATTCGCCAAGGCCCCCCCAGGCGAAGATGGTTTCCACAACCACCGCCGCGCCAAGCAGAAAGGTGAAAACAAAACCGATCATCGTGATCACGGGCGGCAGGGCATTACGCAAGGCGCTGCGAATGATGACTCGCTCCGGCAATCCGCAAGCGCGCTGGTGGCTAATGAAATCGCTTCGATAGAGATCGGCGAAGACCGATTTTGTCATTTTCATTATCCCGCCGGCGTTCACGATCACCAGCGTCAGCACCGGCAATGCGAGATGCGCGATCGCCGAACCGACGACCTGGACATTGCCGGTAATCAGCCCGTCTATGGTGTAGAAGCCGGTTATCCGGGTCGGCGGCGGCAGGAGCGCGTCAATTCGTCCAAACGGCGCGGGCGCCCAGCCCGCAACGTGGAACAGGAAAAAGATCAGTAGCAGACCGATCCAGAAGTCTGGTATGGCGCCGGCGGCAAGCCCGTAGACGCTCGTTGCCTTTTCGGCAAGGCTGCCTCTCCAGACAACCGAAATG
>JBEKSH010000289.1:0-4925 GCA_049517235.1 Roseiarcus sp.
CCGCAGCCATGGTCGTTCCCGTTCTGAGCCCGACGTGGTCCGGTATGCTGATTTTCGCTTCGCTTGGCGGCATTGCAATGGGCGCGTATGCGACTGTCGATCTTACCCTGATGTCGCTTGTACTTCCAAACAAAGACTCCGCTGGCCGCGACTTGGCTCTTCTCGTCATGGCTGGCGCCGCAGCGCAGTTTGTTGCGCCCTTAATCGGTGGCGTGCTCATCAAGTTCCTTGGTTACGACGAGTTGTTCCTCGTTACGGCGGTCATCACTCTCTTTGCAGGCGCAGTGACGTTTTTCATCCGGGGCGCGCGTTAGTCCGATTGCGTAACGGCTCAAACTGGGACGTGCTCACACGACAGAGGCCGCAATGGAGATTTGGGCTGGCGAAGAACGGTCGAAGCTGAACGCGTATCTCGATCCAGAATGACTATTCGGGCAGGCGAAGGAGGAGCATTGTTTGTCAGAAGCTTCCTGTTGACGTGTCGTGGGGCTGCCGCCCCTAACGATATCGCCTGCGGGCCGCAGACCTGCTTTGCTCCGAAGGCGAATCGCCTGCGCTGCGGACGACGTTCAGTCGCGCACGCCCAGCACACTGTTTTGCGCTTGGTCGATCAAAGCGCCGGTCATCGGAATGGAGGCGTCGCTCAGCAGAAATAGCGTAAGCCGGGCTACATCCTCGGGCTTGATAAGCCGCCCCCACGGCATTCGCGCCTCGGCCTGCGCCAACCAATCCTCCCCCTTGCCGAGCTTCACTGCCTGCATGCTTCGCTCGCCTGGGGTGTCGGTCCATCCAAGATTGATGCCGTTGACTCGAATCCGATCGAACCGGTGCGAATAAGCAGCGTTCTTGGTCAGAAGGGCCATTGCCGCCTTGGTGGCCGCATATACAGCGAGATCCGGCGCACCTCCATGGGCGTTGACAGAGAGGATGTTGACGATCGAACCTGACGCCTTGCGCTCTTTGAGGTGACGGATCAAACCTTGCATAAGGAACATCGGCGCTCGGGTATTCACGGCGAAGAGGCGATCGAAAAAAGCAACGTCGGCGTCGGCGATTGATCCCCGATCGCTTAGCGCGGCGGCGTTCACGAGCGCATCGATCCGTCCGAATCTGTCGAGCGCGGTCGACATAATTTTTGCCGGCATTTCTGGATCGGCTAGCTCGGCCGAAACGAACGCTGCGTCAATCCCCAGACCCTTGAGCTCGCCCACCACCTCGGCGCCGCGCGTCTCGTTGCGGCCGGTAAGCATGACGCCCGCCGCCCCTGACTTGGCGGCTTCGAGCGCAACCGCTCGGCCCAGCCCCTGTGTCGCACCTGTGACCACCAGAATCTTCTCGCCGACCCGGATTTCCATCGTGCTCTCCTTCCAATCAGCTTTGAGTGATGGCGCTCCGTGACCTTAGTGCACGGATAGCCGCCATGGCGGCATTTCTCAGGAGTGTAGGGGCAGATGTTCGCCATAGCTATCACGGGTCTGTCGTGTCGCTCACCTCTAATTCCAAGGGCCGGTGCCACGTTCCCCGTCGGAAACATCGCGTGGCCAATTGGCGCAACCATGACGCGCCGAAGCGCCGGCCCGACCAAGACGCCCGGTTTCAAGCCACGCGAACGGTCGATCCCGATAGGATGGATTCGAAGATCAAGTCGTTCGATCGCTTTGCGGAGCCTGGCGAGATCGCGGAGGTGGTCGCCTTCCTTGCTGGAGAACCAGCGAGTTTATCAATGGCCAGGCGCCGCGGGTGGACGGCGGCATTGCGCTCTTTCCGGGTTAGCCTGAAGATTTTTTGGGGATCGAAATCCCGGCATCGCTCGCTTCCGCTTTCGCAGGATGGAAACGGCGCTGCCGGCGGCGCAATCATGACTGGAACGATGGCGGTCGTTGAGTTGTGGCGCCAAATGTCCTACACCAAAAGCAAAATAAGCGAACGGCCCGCACGAAGGAAGCTCCGGCACTTGCGCGACAAAACGATCCTCCAGGTGCGCGACCTTCGGGTTTACTACCACACGCCGTTAGGGGCGGTGCGGGCGGTCGACGGCGTCAGTTTCGATTTGCGCAAGGGCGAGCGCCTGGGGCTGGTCGGCGAGTCCGGATCGGGAAAGTCGACCGTCGCGATGGCGCTCATGCGCTTGATCAAGCCGCCGGGACGGATTGAAAGCGGCCAGGCGCTGTTCGAGGGGGCCGACCTGCTCGCGCTTCCCGAAAGGGAGATGCGGCGCTTGCGTTTGGCTGCGATCGCGCTGGTTGCACAGGGGGCCATGAATTCCCTCAATCCGGTGATCCGCGTGCGCCGTCAGTTCGCCGACGCGCTGCGCGACCACGGCGAGACGCTGACGCGTTCGGCGCTCGAGGCGCGGATTCGCGAACTGCTGGCGACCGTCGGACTGCAGCCGGAGGTCGCCGACAAATATCCGCATGAGCTCAGCGGAGGGATGAAACAGCGGGTGGTGATAGCGATCGCCATCAGCCTGCGCGCGAGGGTGATCATCGCCGACGAGCCGACGAGCGCGCTCGACGTCGTGGTGCAACGTCAGGTCGTCGAGACCCTACGTCGCGTCCAGGAGAAGATCGGCGCCTCGATCCTCCTGGTCGGCCACGACATGGGGCTGATGGCCCAGGTCGTCGATCGGCTCGGGGTCATGTACGCGGGCGCGCTCGCCGAAGTCTGCGGCGTCGGCGCGATGTTCCGCGAGCCGCTCCACCCCTATAGCCAGCTGCTCATCGCGAGCCTGCCGACACTCGATCGCAAGGGCGCCCTACAAGGCATACCGGGCCTCACCCCGTCCCTGCTCGACCGGCCGCGGGGCTGTTCCTTCCGCGCGCGTTGCCCGCACGCGATGGACCGTTGCCAGATCGATACGCCGGTTCTGCGCGAGGTTCGCCCGGATCATTTCGTCGCCTGCCACCTCTATGAATCGACCGCGCCGCAATTGGCGTTGCGAACCGCAACCGGGGAATGAAATGTCCGCCCTACTGGAGGCGCGCGCTGTCACGAAAGTCTTCGGCGGGGGGCTGCGCGGGCCGCGGATGACCGCCGTCGAGGACTTTTCCCTCGCCATCGCCGACGAACCGCCCTCTATCACTGCTCTGGTGGGTGAAAGCGGCAGCGGCAAGACCACGCTCGCGCGCCTGTTGCTCGGCCTTATCGAGCCGAGCGAGGGCGCCGTGCTCTACAAGGGCGCTGACATTCGAACCCTTTCGGGAGCGAACCTGCGCGCCTTCCGGCGCGACGTCCAGGTGATCTTCCAGGATCCATTTGAAGCCTACAATCCATTCTACCGGGTCGACCACGTCCTCGAAACTCCGGTTCTGAACTTCGGGCTCGCCGGCTCCCGACGAGAGGCGCGGCGGATGATCGAGGAAACGTTGCGCGCCGTTGGCCTGCGCCCGGAGGAAACGCTCGGGCGCTATCCGCATCAGTTGAGCGGAGGCCAGCGCCAACGGATCATGGTGGCGCGCGCCCTGTTGATCCGCCCGCGCGTGATCATCGCTGACGAGCCGGTCTCCATGGTCGACGCTTCGCTCCGAGCGACCATCCTAACGAACCTGCGCGAGCTTCACGACAAATTCGGAATCTCGCTGATCTACATCACACACGACCTGACCACCGCGTATCAGATCAGCCAGAACGTCATCGTCCTCTACCGGGGCCTGATCGCCGAAGCCGGCGACGTCGAGAAGGTCGTGGGCGATCCGAAACATCCCTATACCCGCTTGCTGATCGGCTCGATCCCCTATCCCGACCCCGATCGCGCGTGGAAGGGCGAAGAGGCGCCAGCGGCCGAAGGGGTGGGCGGTTCGGACCATGGCTGCCGCTTCGCGCCGCGGTGCTCCCAGGCGATGGCGATCTGCCGCGAAAGCGTCCCGCCGATGTTTCGCACGGACCCGCACCGCGCCGCCGCTTGTTATCTTTATCGCGACGGCGCCATTGTGCCGGGGGTCGACATCGGCACGGTGCTGATCCCGGGCGACAATGCGGGGGTCGACCGCGCGCCGGCAAGCGAACCCGCCGAAGTCAGATCTGGCGCCTGAGCCGGGGATTGGCGATCTCGTCCAGTCCGATCGAGATCAGAAACAACGCGATGAACAGGACCGCGACGACGATGATCGGCGCCAACCACCACCACCACCAGCCGTTGATCACGGCGCCCGTGAAGTTGACCCAGTAGAGCGTCATGCCGAGCGTGGGGGCCTCGAAAACGCCGAGGCCGAGGATGTCGAGCCCGATCGAGGCGAGGATCGCCGCCGACACCGATCCGACCAGCGAGGCCATCAGGTACGGAAGCAGATTGGGCATTAGCTCCTTGACGATGATCCCCGGCCCGCTCGTGCCCGAGAGGCGCGCGATTTGAACATAGGCCCGCTCTCTCAGGGTCAGCACCTGGGAGCGGATGGTGCGCGCCGGGTAAAGCCAGGCGAGCGAGGCGATGACGAGCGCCATGACGTTGACCGTCATGCCCTCGCGTAGCGCGAGCGCGACGACGATCAAAACCATCAGATTTGGCACGGTCAGACCGACGTCGACGACGCTGCGCAAGATACTGTCGATCCAGCCTCCGTAATACGCCGCCACGAACGCAATCGCCGCGCCGACGCCGACGCCGAGAATTCCGGCGATCAGCCCGATGCGAAGCGTCAGCAAGGTGCCCGTCGTGATGACCGCGAACAGGTTGCGGCCCTGGCGGTCGCTGCCGAACGGAAGCGCCCACGACGGCGGCTGCAAGACCCGCGCCGACAGCGGTCGCGCGTTTTGCGGGTCCACCAGCAGACCCCCGATCACCGCGAAGGCGACCATGCCCAGGAGCATCGCGAGCCCGACGGCGAGCGACCTGTTGCGGCTAAGATAGTTCAGCAGCGTCAGGCCCATATACGGCGCCCGCTTTTCGGCTGTTTCAAGGACGAACTCCCGTCACGCGCTTCGGTGGA
>JBEKSH010000290.1:0-5955 GCA_049517235.1 Roseiarcus sp.
TGGTCTCGGCGTTGGTCAGCTGCAGCGTGAGGTTGGCCAGATTGGTCCGCACGAGGTGGGTGTGCTCCACCCAATGGTCGGTCTCGATGAGGTTGGCGATGTTCACGTAGGAAACGACCGCGATCACCAGCAGCGTGAGTCCCGCCATCCCAAAGCCCGCGGCCAGACGTCTTCCGAAAGTCCAATTCTGGAACATGGTCATCCCTCCTCGATTGCGCCTGTTCCCGGCCTCTGGTCCCTGATCGAATCGAGGATCGAGGCCAGGTGCAGGATGGCTCTGACGCGATCCTGCTCGCGCATGAAGTCATGGACGTATTTGCGCCCCCGCTCATCCGCCTCGCGCGGCAGGATCGAGTCGCGCGAAACGCGGCGGTTGCCGTCGAGCGCCTCGAAGGCGAGCGCCACCGGCAGGCCCGACGCGATCACCAACCAGCGCGGCGTCGCCGCCATCGGGTGGCCGAGCAGCGCCGCGAGGCTGTAGACCGGCATGATGGCCCCCCGAAATCCGCCCATGCCGTGCAGCGCGGCCGCGTCGCTCGGAACGCGCGTGATCTTTTTGTCGGCGACGAGGCCGGAAATCTCGGAACAGCGGATCGCGTAGGAATCGGAGGCGATGCGGATCGCCAGGAAGTCCTCCGTCGGCGCGGTGTCCGCGCGCGCGCGTCCCGCGAAGGAGCGATCGAAGGCGCGCCGCAACTCCGCGGCCCGGTCATTCAGGCGTGACGGCGCGGAGTTCACGATCGTTCTCCGCAGGAGCGCAGCGCCGCCTCGCACAGCGCCATCAACGCGTCGCGGTTGAACCCGCCGCCGAAGAGCAGAAGCCGGGATGCGTCTTCTCGCTTGAGCAGGACCAGAGCCCATCCCAATTCGCGACGGGCCGAGCCGTGGTCGCCGGCGCGGCGCGCTAGCAGCCCCAGATGCAGTCGCGGCATCGCGAATCCGGGATCGAGGTAGATCGCCACGCGATCATGCTCGGCGGCGGCGTCGCGGTCTCCCGCCTGCTCGCGGCAGAGCGCCAGCACGTAATGGGCTCCGGCGTTGAGCTCGTCGATCGAGAGCAGCCGGCGACAGACGTCCTCGGCGGCCTCGATCCGGCTAGCATGGGCGAGCAGCGTCGCCTCAAGGAGGAGCTTGTCGGGATCCGCGTCGCGCTCGGGCGACTGCTGCCGTCGGACGCAAACAAGCGCCTCGGCGAAGCACTCGCGGCGCAAAAGATCGATCGTTCCCGCGCGGTCCCAGGCCGGCGGCGGCGCGGCCGGGCGCGCCTCCGCGGCGGCCGCGGAAGGGATCAAGGTTGCAACGCGCTCGGTCGCGTTGCGAATCGCGTCGACCCAGGCGTCGCTGAAGGCGTCCTCCGGCGCGATGGAGGGGGACGATAGTCGCGCGGCGGGGATCGCCCGCGTGACGGCGCGCTCGCCGTTTTGCTTGCGCGCGTAATAGAAGGTTTCGTGGGTGTGCCTCAGATGGAAATCGTCCGAAAGGCCGCGCAATGTCTCGGCGTGGCCGAGGAACAGGAAGCCGCCGGGCGCCAGCGACTCCGCCATGCGGGCGATCACGGCATGCATGGCTTCGGGCGCAAAATACATGATCACGTTCCGGCAGAAGATCACATCATAAGCGGCCGGCCGCCAAAGCTCCGGGTCCTCGACGGCGAGGTTTTTCTGCTCGAATTGGACCGCCGTCCGCGCCGCCTCGACAAGCGTCGTCTCGCGACCTTCCGCGCGGAACCATCTCTGCCGGACGTCGGGCGGCGTCTCCCGCAGCGCCCACGACGAGTAGCGCGCCTGTTCCGCTTTTTCCAAGGCCCCGGGATTGAGATCCACCGCCCGGATGGCCACGTCCCACGACGGATCCTGGATCGTTTCGCGCGCCACGATGGCGATGGAATAGGCTTCTTCGCCCGAGGCGCATCCGGCCGAGAGCAGGCGCAGGACCTTGGGCCGCCGCTCGACGCGCATGCGTTCGGACAGCGCGACGTCGGCGAGGGCGCGGAACTGCTCGTTGTTGCGGAAAAAGTAAGTCTCGCCGACGGTGAGCTCGCGAGCGAGCGCCCCTATCTCGTCGCTCGGCGGCTGGTCCTCCAGGCTGGACAAATAGTCGGAGGCGGAGCGCCTGCCCAACCGTCGCTGCAGAACCTCGCCGAGAAAGCCGAGCTTGCCGTCATCGAACTGGAGGCCGAGGCGGCGCGCCACCGCCGTCCTGAAACGCTCGACATCGGCGGCGCCCGCCAGAGCATTCATGATGCCGCCTCGTCGGGGCCGACTTCGCCAAGCAGGCTCAGCGGCGCCATTCGCGCGGAATTGAGGAACAACAGAAACTCGGAATCGAGCATCCCGATCGCCGTGACGATATCGCCCGCGGCCTCGCGCAGGAGCGGCGGCAGCCGGCTGGACTCGTCCGCGCCGATCGAGCGGACCCCGAGCACACTCTCCACCGCAAGGGCGATGGTTCCGCTTCCGAGCTTCAGCGTCACCATCCGTCGCAGCGGCGACTCGGGCTCGGCGAGCAGCGACTGGAGGTCGACGACTGGAACCGGCAATCCCCGGATCGGGCAAAGTCCGAGAACGGACCGCGGCGCGCCCGAGACCGGCTCGATCGGCAGCAGCCGCATCGTCTCGACGACATTCTCGAGAGGCAAAGCGCACAATCGCGCCCCGGCGCGGCACAGCAGCCAGGAGGTGGAATTGATATCGGGCGATCCGTCCGTCATTGCCGTGTGCGGCCAATCAGTGAAGTGAATTCATTTCGTGCGCGCAGCAAGTCTTGTGGTCCCGCTCCAGGCCAGCGAGACGGATTGAACTCTTCCGCTTGCGCCTCCGGGGCGCTGGCGCGGCGGCAACTGTCGCCGCGGCTCCCCCGGCAGGCGAGCGGAACGAGAAGCACGCGACGACGCGAACTTAGTGGCGAACCAACGCGCGACACACGCCGTCGCCCGGGTTTCATCGTCCTGGAGCGAGGACTAGCCGCTGTGCGTGTGATTGATCACCAGCCAATATTTCCCGATGTCGCGGACCGACTCGGTGAACTGCTCGAAATCGACCGGTTTGACGATGTAACTGTTGGCGCCCACGTCATAGGTGCGCATGACGTCCCTCTCCTCGCTGGAGGACGTGAGCACGACGACTGGAATCCCGCAGGTCCGCGGATCGCTCTTGATGCGTTTGAGAACTTCGTGCCCATCCACTTTCGGCAATTTCAGGTCCAGCAGGACTACCCTCGGCCGCTTCGGAGCTTTCTGGTCGGCGCTCGACTCGGCCCCGAACAGGAATTCGAGCGCTTCCACCCCGTCGTGCGCCACGTGAATCGTATTGGCGAGATTGGCGGTCTTGAAGGCGTGCAGCGTGAGCTTGACATCATTGGGATTGTCCTCGACCAGCAGGATTTCCGCGCTTTGTCCATTCATGATCTGGAAAACTCCGTTGTGAAGCAGAACGTCGCGCCCCGATCGACTGTCGCTTCCGCCGTAGCGGCTGCAATCCTGGGTTGTTGTAATCCTCTAGCCATATCCTTATGCGGGTGAAAGCGCAAGGAATGTCGTTCGACGGTCTGTTCTGAACAGCGCCCCGTTTTTCCGAATGATTACAAGACCCTAGGGATCGAGCATCAAAGTCGCACAATCCTTGGCGCTCTCGACCGGCGGTCGGAATCGCTCGTCGCCGTTGGCGAGCGTCGCGTCTGATTCGCCGGCGGACCGTCCTGCCCGCCTTGTCTCTGCCTTGCAGGTTCACAGGTTTGGACTGACCTTTCCTCATCCGACGCGTGAGTTCGATGCGCTTGAAGCAGAGCGGCAGGCCAGCCCAAATCAGGGCCCGCCGGAGCCGACCGCGCTGCAATCGCCGCGGACGCCGACGGGCGCCGGCGCGCGCAAGGACGCCGTATGGAAGCCGTCGGCCCAGGCTGATCTCGATCCTCAAACCAGCGAGACGCCGCTGACCGCGATCGCCCAGGCGCGCCTGGATGAGCGGTTTCGCCGAAGCTCGCGTCGTGTGCCGGCGGCTCAATGCGCCGTCGCTTTTCCAGCATTGCGCCGCCCTGAACGGGCGCTTCGTCATGAGAGGCGAACCGCGTCACCGATTCGCGCGCCCTCGCCAAATCGGAGATTCAAGAACGCGCGACGCGGGCCGGGTTTCCAAATATTGCGAGAACCCGCAATTGTCGCGGTTTCTCGCGCGCGACAGACAGCGGACTTCTCGCTGACCTCCGCCGCCCCCCGCCGTCGGCGGCATGTTCGCGCATTGATTGAGAACGACAATTTGGTTGGCTGGGGCGGGAGGATTCGAACCTCCGCATGGCGGAATCAAAATCCGCTGCCTTACCGCTTGGCGACGCCCCAAAGGGCCCCAGAGGCCTTACGCCGGCCCGAGAAGCGGCGCGACCATAGTGCGGGGTCTCGCGCACCGCAATATCCCGCTCGCATACGGCGGGCGCCTGGCGAGCCGCCAGTTTCAATGCGTAGGGATCGGCGCGAGCCGCTATCGTCGGCCGACGCGCCCGTCGAAGCGCATCCGTGACGGCGCGCGCCTGCCGGACACGGCGCCGGCCGATTGCGGTTTGTCCTTGCTCGCGCCACAAGGGCGGCGCATTGTTGCGGAGAAGGCTGCGGCGAACAGCAGCCTGGCGATCAGAGGGAGGAGGACATGAGCGTTGCTCAAATTCTTGCGGCCAAAGGCCGCGACGTCGTCACGACCCAAGCCCATCGCACCCTGATGGAGGCCGCGGAGTTGCTCTCGAGCAAAGGGATCGGCGCCGTCGTCGTCGCCGACGCCGGGAACAACGTTTTTGGCATACTTTCCGAACGCGACATCGTGCGCGCCATCGGCGCCGGCGGGGTGAGCGCGCTCGGCGAAGCGGTGTCCCGGCACATGACCGCGAAAGTCTTCACCGTGACCGAGGACACCGCGATCCACAGCCGCATTGCGGGACTATATTGCGACGGCGTGATCGCGGGCCATCGCCGTGCGACCGGCGCGGTTCGCCGCGGGGTCGCGCGCGTCCGCGGGCAGGCCACGCGCCGCAATGGCCAAATCCCCGGCCATTGGCGAGCGGGCCGCCGGCCGTCGCGTTCAGCTGAAACGCATCAGGTTCCTGAACATATTGCCGAGGAAATTCGGCTCCGAGCCGCCGGTGGGCGTCGTGCGCGAAACGAAATCGAAGACCAGTCCGTCCTTCATTCCGTAATTGGCGATTCGCTCCACCTTGCCGCTCTTGTCGAAATAAAGCGCAATGACGTATTGGTCGGTCATCGTCGGCGCCAGGAACGCCAAGGACCGTTGCAGCTTCTGGCCGATATAGTACCAGGCGTCGCCGCCGACGGTCGAGGTGGTCGACGGCGTCCCCATCAGGGCGAGCGCCTCCGGCTTGGTCGTCGCGCCGATCTTGACCTGCTCGATCGTGTGCTGGTCGGCGACGTAGCCGCGGTCGAAATCCCCATCATAGCCGACGCATCCGCTCAGGCTGAGGCCAAGCGCAAGGAGACAGAAAAGCCCTGCCCAGCCGCTGCGCCCATAGTGCGGCGCCGGTGATCCCCGCCCCATACCGAACTCTCCGTTTCGCCGGCGCTTTTTTGCTTGCCAGAGCCGGCCACGATGCCTAACCCAGGGCGCGCATGAAAAGCAAGGCGGCGACATGATCCTCGCGCACTGGCGCGCCCGACGCGCCAATCGCAATCTCATCGACCAACTTCACGGCAAGATCGTGGCCGCGGCCCGGCGCCCGGCTCTCTATGCCGATCTTGGCGTGCCCGACACTTTCGAAGGGCGGTTCGAGATGGTGACGCTGCATGCCGGCCTAGTCATGCGCCGCTTGATGAAGAATTCGGACGCGGGGGCGGAGTTGGCGCATGAGCTTGCCGACAGCGTCTTTCGTCATTTCGACGTCGCGCTGCGCGAGATGGGCCTCGGCGACATCGCCGTCGCCAAGCGCCTCAAGCGGATGGCGGAAGCCTTCTACGGCCGC
>JBEKSH010000291.1:0-4895 GCA_049517235.1 Roseiarcus sp.
CGGCGCTCGATGCGGCCGGCGGCGGCGCCGTGCGCGTCGCGCCGTTCCGGCCGTTGCGGATCGGCGCCATCTCGACCCTGCTGCCAGGGCTCAAGCCCAGCGTCGTCGCCAAGACGTTGCGCGTGCTGGCGGCGCGCCTGGAGCCGGCGGGCGCAAGCATCGTTCGCGAGGAGCGCGTCCCGCACGAGCTCGGGGCGCTGGCGCGGGCGCTCTCGGCGGTCGCGCCCGACTGCGACGTCCTGCTGATTTTCGGCGCTTCGGCGATCACCGACCGGCGCGACGTCATTCCCGCCGCGATCCAGGCCTTCGGCGGGCGCGTCGATCATTTCGGCATGCCGGTCGATCCCGGCAATCTGCTGCTTCTGGGCGCGCGCGGGTCTTTGCCGATCATTGGCGCGCCGGGATGCGCGCGCTCGCCAAAGGAAAACGGCTTCGACTGGGTGTTGCAGCGCGTTCTCGCCGACGTTCCGATAACGGCGGCCGACATCATGGGCATGGGGGTGGGCGGCCTGCTGATGGAAATCGCCTCGCGTCCGCAGCCGCGGCTCGGCGATGGCTAGGATCGCGGCGATCCTTCTGGCCGCCGGCTCCTCGTCGCGATTCAAGGCGGCGGGCGGCGGCGAAGCGTCTAAACTGGTGGCGGCGCTGGCGGGCAGGCCGCTGGTGCGCCACGCCGCCGAGGCGGCGCTGGGGTCGACCGCGCGGCCGATCGTCGTCGTCACCGGCCATGACGGCCAGGCCGTCGAAGCGGCGCTCGACGGGCTGTCGCTCCAGTTCGCGCATAATGCGGGTTACCGCGAGGGCCTTGCCTCGTCGCTGAAGACGGGGATCGCGGCTTTGCCCGGCGACGCCGCTGGCGCGCTTGTCCTGCTTGGCGACATGCCCGCGGTGACGCCGGCCCTGATCGATCGCCTCATCGCGGCTTTCGCTGAAGAGCCCGACGCCATGGCCGCCGCGCCGAGCTTTGAGGGCCGACGCGGCAATCCCGTGCTGTTGTCGCGTTCGCTGTTTCCAGCCATCGCCGCGCTCGAAGGCGACGAAGGCGCCCGCAAGCTGCTCGCCGACGCCGCGCCCGGACAGGTCATCGCGCTGGACGCATCCGGGCCCGGCGCGACGCTCGACGTCGACACGCCGCAAGCGCTGGCGGAAGCGCGCCGGGCGCTGGAGAAAAAGGCCGCGCCGCCGCCCTCGATAGATGACGGCGACGCGCGACTTTAAGGGATTGCTTACGGCTCCTCCTTATCATCTTCGCCGATATTGTTATGAATTTGGCAAAGGGGGACTGCCAGGATGGGCCGGCTCAACAATTTGTTCCGGCGGCGCGACGAACGGTCCGACGCGCGATCCTTGAATAATCCGCAGTTCGTCATGAGCTTCGTCGCGCATATGGTCGTGCCGATGTTCGTCCTCGATCGCGACGGCAAGGTGATCGTCTGGAACGAGGCTTGCGAGAAGCTCACCGGCCTGCCGGCGGCCAAGGTCATGGGCACCAAGGACCACTGGAAGGCCCTTTACGCGGCGGCGCGGCCCTGCCTCGCCGACCTAGTGCTGACCGGCGGGGGCGCCAAAGTCGGCGCGCTCTACGCCGCGCACGACGAGCAGGCCTCGAGCCAGGGGCGGATGAAGGCTCAGAACTGGTGCGATCTGCCGCGCGGGGTGCGCCGCTATCTTGCGTTCGACGCGGGTCCAATTCGCGATGAACGCGGCGAATTGATCGCGGTGATCGAGACAATCCAGGACCTCACGGCGCTGAAGGAAGCCGAAATGGCGGTCCAGGCCGAACGTGAGGCGCAGGCGCGCGGCCTGGAGGCGATCCGGACTTCCCTGGGGGCGGGCCTCGACCGGCTGGCGCGCGGCGATCTCGAAGCGCGGGTCGAGACGCCGCTGCCCGAGGGGGCCGACGCGCTGCGGACGAATTTCAACGCCGCCGCGCAGGGCTTGCAGGAGCTTCTGATCAATATCGTCACCGCTTCGCAGACGATCGACCGGGGCGCGGCGGAAATCGCCGCCTCGACCGACGAACTCTCGCACCACAGCGACCGCCAGACCACAGGTCTCACCGAGACCACGGCGGCGCTTGGCGAGATCACCGCCACCGTGCGCAAGACCGCCGAAGGCGCCAAACACGCCCGCGACGTGGTCGCCGCGGCCAAGGCGGACGCCGAAAAGAGCGGCGTCGTGGTCGGCGAGGCGATCACGGCGATCAACGGGATCGAAAAATCGTCCAAGCAGATCGGCCAGATCATCGGCGTGATCGACGAGATCGCATTTCAGACCAATTTGCTCGCGCTCAACGCGGGCGTGGAGGCGGCCCGGGCGGGCGACGCCGGTCGCGGCTTCGCGGTCGTCGCCTCCGAGGTGCGCGCGCTTGCGCAGCGGTCGGCGGCGGCCGCCAAAGAGATCAAGGGCCTGATCGCGAACGCCAACACGCAGGTCGAGCAAGGCGTCGACCTGGTGGGCAAGGCCGGCGCCGCGCTGGAGCGCATCGTGGTCCAGGTGGCCGAAATCAACCGGGTGGTTTCAGCGATCGCCGCGAGCTCACAGCAACAGGCCGCCGGCCTTAGCCAAGTCAACACGTCGATGCTCGAGGTCGATCAGGTGACGCAGCAGAATGTGGCGATCGTCGCGCAGTCGACGGCGGCGGCTCGTTCGCTCGCGCAGGAGAGCGCGGACTTGCAAGAGATGATCGGCCGCTTCGAGATTGGCCGCGTCGCGGCGAGCGAGCCGCCGCGTTCCCCCGCGCGCGCGCCTGCCGGCCCCCGCGCGGCGCTGAAGGTCGTCGCCGATCGCGACGCCCCGGCCGCTTGTCGCCGCCCGGAGTGGGCGACCTGACGCGGTCGAGAGCGATTCCGAGGCTCTCGCGCCCGACGGACGCCCCCGCGGCGCGCGCGCAGGATTAAGCCGCCGTCGCGATCAGCCTATTGAAAACAAAGAGATTTCTCGCGGCCACAATCACCACGTCTGGGCGATAGCCGCGCCGTCTAAGGTTTCCGCGAGCCGCGCGCGCGTCGCTCGGCTGACGCCTTTGGGCAAGGCGCCGCGCGAAAAAAATCGCGCTTCGGCGATCTCGCGGTCGGGGACGCGCGGCGAGGTCTGGCGAAAGCGGCGCACGACATAGACGGCGACATGGTCGCGCGGCGAAGCGGCGTTGTTGAAGAAGATTCCCTGCAGGCGCGGCTCTTCTTCGATCAGGATATTGCCCTCTTCGGCGAGTTCGCGCGCCAGCGACGCCAGCAAGGTCTCGCCCCGCTCGACGCCCCCGCCCGGCAGATGCCAGCCCGGAACATAGGTGTGGCGCACGAGCAGGACGCGGTCCTGCGCGTCGATCACGATGGCGCGCACGCCCAGCGTCATCGGCCGCGAGACCAGAAAAGAAAGATGGAAGAGGCGCAGAACGAGACTCTTCCACACCGATTGAGGCCGATCCGCCATCCTGCGCGCTCCTCCAGGCGACGAAGGCTTGTGCTAGCATGAGCGAGGCCGCTCTGGAACGGCCTCTCCCGCGGGGCGGAACAAAGCGGCCCAGCGCGATCGCGCCGCGTTTTTCCGTTGCTCGCCAGAGGGGTGGGGTTGTCTTTCGCGCCGCGCGACCCTATTGCGCTCAGATGTTTTCTTCCGACCTCCATGCTCGGTTGCGCGAGCATTTCAAGCGGGGCTCATGAGCTTTACGATCGCCCATCTCTCCGACCCGCATTTGGGTCCGATGCCGCCTTTTCGCCTGCGCGACCTCACCACCAAGCGGGCGTTGGGCTACGTCAACTGGAAGCGCGGGCGCGAGCGCCTCAACGACATGGGCATGTTGAGGCGCCTCGTCGCCGACCTGCGCGGTCAAAGGCCCGATCATGTGGCGATGACCGGCGATGTGGTGAACATAGGGCTGCCGGCTGAATTTCCTCCGGCCGCCGCCTGGATGCATACGCTCGGGCCGCCGGCCGACGTCAGCTTCACGCCGGGCAATCACGACGCCTACGCGCATGGTTCGATGCCCTATCTGGCGGCGCTGTTCGCGCCGTGGACGACCGGCGATTCGGGAGCAAGGCCGCCCGCCTCGTTCCCGTTTCTGCGGGTGCGCGACGATGTGGCGCTGATCGGCCTTTCATCCGGGGTGCCGACCGGGCCACTGATGGCGACGGGACATGTCGGCCAGGACCAGCTGCATCGATTCGCCAAGCTGCTCGACGACGCGCGCGCGCGCGGGTTGGCGCGCGTCGTCATGATCCACCATCCCCCGCTGCTCTCGGGCGCGACGGCGATGCGCAACCTGACCGACGCCCGCGAATTCGAGGCCGTCGTCGCGCGCCACGGCGCCGAGCTGATCCTGCACGGGCACAATCACAAGCGGTCGGTCGCGCATCTGAAATCGGCCGCCGCGCGGACGCTCAACGGCCGCATTCCGGTCATTGGCGTGCCCTCGGCTTCCTCGACCTCGAAAGCCTCGCGCCAGCGCGCGGCCTATCATTTGATCCGCCTGGAGCGTCAGGACGGCGTGTGGCGGATGTCGGCGCGCGCGCGCGGGCTGATGCCCAACGGCGGCGAAATCGGCGAGCGGGACGAGCTCGAAATCTAGAACCCATTTGCGCGACCGGCCGTTCGGCGCCGTCGCCAATGAAATCGAACGCGGCTATAACGATCGCGACGCGGTGGATTGTTTCAATGTCAGGAGCGCAGCGATGACGCAAGAAAACAAGCCGGTTTGGTTCATCACCGGCTGCTCCACCGGCTTTGGCCGCGCGCTCGCCCGCCACGCCCTCGATCGCGGCTACCGCGTCGTCGTCACCGCGCGAAACCCCGCCGAGGTCGAGGACCTCGCCGCCGGCCGGCAAGAGCGCGCGCTGGTCGCCCCGCTCGATGTGACCCAGCCGACGCAGATCGCCGCCGGCGTCGCGGCGGCGGAA
>JBEKSH010000292.1:0-4871 GCA_049517235.1 Roseiarcus sp.
AAGCTACCTCGATAATCTCGAATTCGGAGTGGTCGCCTGCCGCGCCGCGGTTCCCGATGCGCAATTGATCGCGAGTTCTCTGGTTGAAGAGTTTGAAGCGCTGAAGCGTGCGAGCGAAGCGCTCAGCCGGCCCGACGCCATCGAGACCATCGAAATCGCGCCATCGGCGTCGTCGACCGGCGCCGATCCGGCGCGGGCCAAGCCCAGACCCCCGGCCGCCAAACGGCCGTCGGCGGTCAAATCCATCAAGGCGGCCGCAAAGTCCACGAACACGGTCAACCGAACCGCGTCGACGTCCTCAGGACGAGCAAACAGACGCGCCGCCTCCGAGCCCGGTCCGGCCAAGACATAGGGCGTCTTGAGCGGAAGCGGGCGTCGGCATTGTGACGGAACGCGCGGCGACACAACGAGCGTCGAGCGCTCTGCCGCGGCGCTCTGACGGGCTTCAGGTCGACCTCTATGAGACGCGCGGCGCGAGGGCGATTTGCAATGCGGGGGCGATAGAACCGCCCGTCCCGGAAAATGGGGCCGCGGCGTGCGGACTCCGCAGCGCCGGCGATCCGACGAAGCCATCGCCCGCAAGCATATTGATCCTGATCAAGGCGGATTGGCGAAGGGATCATAACAATGAACGATAAGATAAATTTTTTTCACACCGGGGGAGGCAAGCCATGCCGGACAATCTCATCGCGTTCAGCCCTTCGGCCTATCAATATCCGCTTCTCATCAAACATCTGCTGCATTATCCGCTCGCCCACTCGCCGGATCAGGAGATCGTCTATCGCGACCTGAGGCGGCACAGCTACCGGGTTTTCCGCGAGCGCATCGGGCGCCTGGCGAGCGGCTTGACGCAGATCGGCGTCGGGCATGGCGACGTTGTCGCCGTGCTCGATTGGGACAGCCACCGCTATCACGAGTGCTATTTCGCGGTGCCGATGATGGGGTCGGTGCTGCAGACGGTCAATCTCACCCTCGCGCCCGAGCAACTTCTGTTCGCGCTGAATGACGCACGCCCCTCCACTGTGCTGCTCAACGCGGACTTCCTGCCGCTCGTCGAGAAGCTCGCCGACAAGCTGCCAACGGTGCGAAAATACGTGTTGATGCACGATGGCAAGGTGCGGCCGAGCACACGTCTGCCGATCGAGTGCGAGTACGAGGAAATGCTGGAAGCGAGTTCGCCGTTCTTCCAGTTCGCGGATTTCGACGAGAACACTCGCGCGACGACGTTTCATACGACGGGCACGACGGGCCGCCCGAAAGGGGTGTATTTCAGCCACCGTCAGTTGGTGCTGCACACGCTCTCCGCGCTGGTCGAGTACGGTTTGTCTCCCAGCCAGGGTCGGTTTCATCGAGACGACGTCTACATGCCGATGACGCCGATGTTTCACGTCCACGCCTGGGGCTGCCCCTATACGGCCACCATGTCCGGCGTCAAACAGGTCTATCCCGGGCGCTACGCGCCCGACGTGCTGTTGCGACTGATAGCGAAGGAGGGCGTGACGTTCACGCATTGCGTCCCAACGATACTGCAGATGCTGCTCGCCGCGCCCGGCAGCAAGGACGTGGATCTCTCCAAACTGAAGATGATCGTCGGAGGCTCCGCGCTGCCGCGATCGCTGGCGAGAGCGGCGCTGGCGCGCGGCATCGATGTCTTCACCGGCTACGGGCAATCCGAGTCGTGCCCGTTTTTGGCCGCCTTGCACCTGAGCACAAAGCAACTGTCGGAAGACCCGGAGCGGCAGGTGGAGTACCGCACGACCGCCGGCCTGCCGGGGCCGCTGGTGGATCTGCGCGTCGTCGATGCGGACATGGAGGACGTGCCGCGCGACGGAAAGAGCCGCGGCGAAATCATCGCGCGCGCCCCATGGCTGACCATGGGTTATCTCAACAATCCCGAGGCGTCGGCGCAGCTTTGGGCCGGCGGTTACCTGCACACGGGGGACGTGGCGATATGGGACGCCAACGGACACGTCCACATCGTCGACCGGCTCAAGGACATCATCAAGAGCGGCGGAGAATGGATCTCGTCGATCCAGTTGGAGGATATCATCTCGGAGAAGAAGGGCGTCCTCAAGGCGGCCGTCATCGCCGTCAGAGACGCCAAATGGGGCGAACGGCCGATGGCGCTGGTCGTCATGGAGCCGCAATCGGCCGGCGATTCGGCGGAGGCCACAGAAGAGGCGCTGCGCGCCCACGTGAGGTCGTATACGGACAAGGGCGTCATCTCGAAGCTCGCGGTCCCCGATCGGATCGTGATCGTCAAGGACCTGCCGCTGACCTCGGTGGGCAAGGTCGACAAGAAAGTGTTGCGCGAAAAGTATCAGCGCGAGGAAGCGGCATAGGGAAGCGCGAGCCCTCCGCGGACGGGGGGAAGGGGCTGAAGCGTCCGCGAAGCAATATCCTGTCGCGAATATCCTATCGCGGCAGGAGCTGTCGGGCCGCGTATCTTGTCCCGTAGGCCGGTTTTCCATGACGTGATTCGGGCTGTGCATTGTCGCGCATGACGCCGGCGGCGGCGGCGTGCGGGCGACCGCCATAGCATTCGCGCAACAGCAGACAGCTACTGAAATCACAAAGTATTTTCGGCGGGAGCACAGTGCGCGACAACTCCGCGCGGCGCCGGAGTAGCGAAGAATTCGCGGCTGCGGAGCGACGTCGCGGATTGTTCAGCGTTCGAGGCGGCAACGACCTCGATTGTTTGTGTTGCCTTGCGCCCTAAAGCTGCTATGCGCGAAATGCGATACATTGCCAGATTCGGTCGAAGGGCGCCGCGGCTAGCGCGCCGACTTTCGACTAGAGGAGGTCCAATGACCAATTCCACCGAAGTGTCTTCGTCGGAAGTTCGCGGATTCAGCATGCTGGCGTTCGACGCCGCCGCCGGGCTGGTCGGCTTGGTGGAATCCATGCACCACAACATTGCTCGCGCGTCAGGCTTTCTTGGGACGCCTTCGCGAGAACCGATGAGCGGCGTTGCTGGATTGGTCTACCGGGGCGTGCGAGGCGCCATCCGGCTGGCGGGGCGGGGAATTGACGCCCCTCTCGCGCAACTCGCTCCCTTGCTCGGCGAAGCAAGTCCCTCGCCCGACCGCGAGGCGGTGCATGCCGCGCTGAACGGAGTCCTGGGCGACCACCTGGTTGCGACGGGCAATCCGTTGGCGATTCCGATGCGCGTGCGCCATAACGGGCGTTTCCTGCGGCTGGACGCGAAGAGTCTCGCGGCCAGCATTTCCCCGCCGAACGGGCGGTTGGCGGTACTGGTGCATGGTCTGGGCCTGAACGACCGGCAGTGGAACAGAAAGGGGCATGATCATGGCGCCGCGCTAGCCCGCGACCTTGGCTACACGCCGGTGTATCTGCAGTACAACTCCGGGCTACATATTTCCATCAACGGACGCGCCTTCGCGGAACTCCTCGACGCGCTGGTCGCACAATGGCCGGCTCCGGTGGAGGAGCTGATCATCATCGGGCACAGCATGGGCGGGCTGGTGTCGCGCAGCGCATACCACTACGGCGCCGTCGCGGGACATGACTGGCCGCGGCGCCTGCAAAAGCTGATTTTCCTTGGCACGCCGCACCACGGGGCGCCGCTGGAGCGCGGCGGCCAATGGATCGACCTCACCCTCGGAAAAAGCCCATACACCGCGCCCTTCACGCGTTTTGGCAGGATTCGCAGCGCCGGCGTCACCGACCTTCGCTACGGCAATCTGCTCGACCAGGATTGGGAGGGCCGCGATCGCTTCGAGCACAGGGGCGACGCGCGGCAGGCCGTGCCTCTGCCGGCGAGCGTAGAGTGCTTCGCGATCGCCGCGACGACCGGCAATCGGGCCGGCGACGTTCATGACCGGGTCCTTGGGGACGGGCTCGTGCCGCTGAAAAGCGCGCTGGGACGCCACAAAGAACCCCATCTCGCCTTGTCGTTTGCCGCGCACCGGCAATGGGTCGGCTACGCGATGAACCATCTGGATCTGCTCGGTCGGCAGGAAGTGTATGAACAGATCAGGAACTGGCTCAGCCCCGGCGAGGCCGTTCCAACGCGGCAATAATCTCCGGTCGCATGCTTGATCCGGGAAGGCGGCGCCGGGTCATTCGCCCAAGAAATCCGGCGTAAGATCGCGCCCGCGACTTATGGGTGATGGCGCCCCAACCGATCGTGACTTGACACCCAATCCCCGCGCAGCACTGCGCTCGCCAAAGACGTTTCGCCGGCGAGCGCCACCCCCGCGCAGATCTCCGCAAACTTGTCGGCCTTGCCCTGACCATGGCAGCCCAGCATTTCGAGACATTCTCGCTGCGTCGCAAGGCCGGCGCCTCCGCCAACCGTGCCGACAATGAGCGAAGTGAGCGTTACCGACCAATAATAGTCGCCATTGTCCAACAGTTGAGAATATGTCACCGCGGCCTGGGACTCGGAAATGTCGGCGACGTCCTGGCCCGTCGCGATGAACATCGCGGTGAGGCCATTTGGCGTATGAGAACCGTTGTTCGCCGACCCGGCAAGAAATGCGCCGGCGTTCGAAATCTGACGCGTCTCGAACAGCTCCTTCGTATCGACGCCCATCAGATCCCTCAGAATGTCCTTGCCGATGACCGCCTCCGCGACGACGCGCCTGCCGCGCGTGAGAAGCATGTTGATCCTGGAGTGCTTTTTGTCGGTGTCCATGTTGCCGGACAGGACGCATCTTGCGCCGCCCGGATAGTTCTTCGAAATCCAATCGCAAGCCGCGAGAGTCGCTTTGCCGACCATGTTCTGCCCGGCCGCATCGCCTGTGGTGTAATTGAAGCGCAGATGTCGCAGCGGCCCAATGGAAAATTGCTGAATCTTGACGAGTTTGCCAATTCGCGTGGTTGTTTCTGCTTCCCGTTTGATCGTT
>JBEKSH010000293.1:0-4866 GCA_049517235.1 Roseiarcus sp.
GCCCTCAGCCGGCCCGTCGCTCGTCTGCCGGGGCCGCGTACGTCTTCAACAGGCTTTCGAGTAGGTCGAGCGTCTCGTCGAGCTTGATCGCGGTCCGCTCCAGGTCTGGCGGACGGCGGCGATCGACCACGTGGCGCGAAGCCAATAGCGTGCGAGGCTCGGCGAGCGCCTTCTCATCGATCGTGACGCCGTGACGGGCAAACACGTCCCGCAGTTCGGCGCCGCGGCGCCGCAGGTCGTCGCGCGTCCTCTGATAGGCGTGCTCGCACAGGCGCCGACGGCCGGAATAGCTGAACACGTTGGTGAAAAACATCTCGACGTCGTCGCGATCCGGCTGGAACAGCACCACATCGGCGTCCGGAAAATCCTTGCGATTGCGCTCCATTCCGACCTGCATGCGCGAATAGATGAGGGTGCGCAGCGTCTGCGACATGATCGCCGGCAGCCCGCCTCGGACGATCGAAACCTGCTTCTGGTGGGTGCGGCTCGCCGCCAGCCTTGAGTCGAACGGCACCAGCGGATTGACGCAGAGCAGCAGTTTGGCCCCCTCGCGCAGGGCCACCGACGAATGCAGCGTCTTGGTCAGCGCGCCGTCGACATAGAAGCGGCCGCCGATCTCGACCGGCGGGAACAGACCGGGCAGCGCCGCGCTCGCCTGAACCGCGCGCGCGATCGGCACGTCGTCCCAACCGCTCGCCCCGAACGGCACCGATTCGCCGGTGTCGACGTCCGTCGCCACCAGGAACAACTTGTGCTTGAGCTCGCGAAAATCGTTGGTTCGCTTCGGTTCCGAGAACAGTTGCGTCAGATACTCGCCGACCCCGGCGTTGTCGAATATTCCCGTCGGAAGGGCGCCTGCGAGCCGCCCGAAGGATTCGAAAAACCCTCTCGATCCCGCGTGTTCCAGATAGTGGGCGGCGGCCGATGCCAGCAGTTTCGGGACTCCGGCGAGCCGGCCCGCATATTCGTCGAGGGCCGGCCGCAACAGCAGGCCGGGCTCGAACGGATCATCGGCCGCGTCGCTCTCGATGAACATCTCGTGCATCGCGCGCGGGGATAATCCGTTCGCCAGACCGGCGGTGATGAAGCTGCCGGAACTCACGCCCACGTAGACGTCGCAGTCGGTCAGATCGAGCCCTTCCAACGCCTCGCCGATCGCCAGCAGCGCGCCGATCTCGTAAATGGCGCCGAGCGGTCCGCCGCCCGCCAGCGCGATCCCTCGGCGTGGATGACTCACCACCTGCGGCCCCTCCCGGAATCGAGCGCCAAAACCAACCCCGCCCCTCGCTCTATCGAGCGAGGGCCGCCCGTCGTCGCCGGGCCGTCATCCCAATGGATCAGCTGTGCTTGCTCGGTTCATGAGCTTTGGCGGAGCGCGAGCGTGCGGGCTCTTCCTCCATCGCGGCCGAGAGCTTCTTGGTGACCGTGGTCAGTTCGGCGACGCGATGCGAGAGCGTGTCGAGATCCTTCTTGGTCGGGACGCTCAATGTGTGAAGGGCGCGCGCCACGCGGTCCTCGAACACCCGCTCCAGCTGCGCCCAGGATACTTGATCCCAAGTCTTGGAGGCCCTGGCCTTGACGTCGTTGACGGTGTCTTCGACAGTCTTTTTGGCCTGTTTCTGAACCGCCTCGCCTTCTTCGACCAGCGAGTCGAAAATCTTCGTGCCTTCCTTTTGCGCCTTGGCGAAGGCTCCCAGCCCGGCCAGCCAGATCTGGTTCGCCGAATCCCGAATCCTCGCCGCCAGCTGGCCGTCGCCGCCGTCTTCCGCCAATTCCTTCAGCTTCCTAGGCATCTTACTGTCTCCTCCCCCAAGATGGGTTGTTTTGCGATATAAACTATCGGGCGTCTTACACCGCGCCACTATGATCCATATCAAAGCCGGCGACGGGAGCAACTAGATAATATGATTGATGTTGCGGAATTTGCGCCTCGACCGCAACGAAGAAGGCGGCGCGGCGGCTCTATTCCGGCATGGTCATCATGAACTATTTCGTCACCGGCGCCAGCGGATTCATCGGCAAGCGGCTGATGCGCAGGCTCCTGGCGCGACCCGACGCCACAGTCTATTTCCTGATGCGCAATCCCGCGGCGGACCGTGTGGAGAGCCTGCGGCATTATTGGGGCCCCGATGGGCGCCGCGCGATACCGATCGCCGGCGATCTCACCAAGCCGGGGCTTGGCGTGGCGGCCAGCGATCTAACCAATCTCAGCGGCGCGGTGGATCACATGTTCCATCTCGGAGCGATCTATGCGCTCGATGCCGATCCTGAGTTGGAAATGACTACCAATGTCGAAGGCACGCGCAACGCGGTGCGCTTCGCCGAGCAGATCGGGGTCAAGCGTTTTCACCATGTAAGTTCGATCGCGGCCGCCGGGCTTTACGAAGGCGTTTTCCGGGAAGACATGTTCGATGAAGCCGAGAAGCTGGATCACCCGTATTTCGCCAGCAAGCACGAGTCGGAAAGGGTGGTGCGGAACGAGTGCCGGCCGCCCTGGCGCATCTACCGGCCCGGCATCGTGGTCGGAGATTCCCGCACCGGCGAGATGGACAAGATCGACGGGCCTTACTACTTCTTCAAGCTGATTCAGAAGATGCGCCGGTTGCTGCCGCCGTGGATGCCGAGCATCGGGCTGGAGGGCGGGCGGATCAACTTGGTTCCGGTCGATTTCGTCGCCCGAGCCCTCGACCATCTGGCCCATATCGAGGGGCAGGACGGCCGCTGTTTCCATCTGACCGATCCGAACCCGAGACGCGTCGGCGACATTCTCAACATCTTCGCGCGCGCGGCTCACGCGCCGGACATGACAGTCCGCCTCAACGCCGCGCTCCTCAATCTCATTCCACGCGGCGTCCTGCACGGCCTGATGGCGCTCACCCCGACCCGACGCATCCGCAAGGCGATCATGAAGGATCTCGCGCTGCCGGATGAAATTCTCTCGTTCGTCAACTATCCCACGCGGTTCGATTGCCGCGACGCGGAACGCCTGCTCAAGCCCGCCGGGATCTCCGTGCCGCCGCTCGAGGACTATGCCTGGCGCCTGTGGGACTACTGGGAGCGCCACCTCGATCCCGATCTGTTTATTGACCGCTCGTTGCGCGGCCGCGTCGCCGGCCGGGTCGTGCTCGTCACCGGCGGCTCCTCCGGCATCGGCCTGGCGGCCGCGTTCAGGGTTGCGGCGGCCGGCGGCGTCACCATCATCGCGGCGCGGGATGCGGAAAGGCTCGATGCCGCCCGACAGGAAGCCGCGCGCCGCGGCCTGTCGCTCCTCACCCATGCGGCGGACATCACCGATCCGACCCAGTGCGACGCGCTCGTCAAATGGATCGATGAGCAGCACGGCGGCGTCGACATATTGATCAACAATGCGGGCCGCTCGATCCGGCGCGCGATAGAAAGCTCGTTCGACCGCCTGCACGATTTCGAACGGACCATGCAGATCAACTACTTCGGCGCGCTGCGGCTCACCATGGGCGTGCTGCCCGGGATGGTCAAGAAGCGGAGCGGCCATGTGATCAACATGTCCTCGATCGGCACGCTCACCAACGCGCCGCGGTTCTCGGCGTACCTCGCCTCCAAGGCGGCGCTCGAGGCCTGGACGCGCTGCGCGGCCTCCGAGTTCCTTGACCGAGGCGTGGAGTTCACCACGATCAACATGCCGCTCGTGCGCACCGCGATGATCGCGCCGACGAAGTTCTATGAGCAATTGCCGGCGCTCAGCCCCGAGGAGGCTGCGGAATTGATCGTTGACGCCATCGTCCGCCGGCCGGCGCGCGTTGCGACGCGTCTCGGCGTGTTCGGCGAAATCGTGCATGCGGTTGCTCCGCACATCGGCCAGATCATTATGAACACCAGCTTCCGGATGTTCCCGGAGTCCGCCGCGGCGCGCGGCGAGGCGCCCGGCGCCGAGCAACCGACGGTCGACCAGGTCACGTTCGCTCAATTGCTGCGAGGCATCCACTTGTAGAGTCCGCCGTCGTCGCTTGCGTGCGACCCGGAAGTGCGGCGGCGGGCGCCTTTGAGCGATCAGGTTTGCGTGAGTTCGACCACGAGGCGCGCCAGAACGGCCGGCGAAAACACCATCGCAAGGTGGCCGAGTCCGGCGAGGATTGTCTCGCGCGCGCCAGCAAGCCGGCTGGTGTCCGGCGGCGTGACGATTTCGTCGTCGAGGCTCCAGATGCTCGCGACCGGGATCGGCGGCGACGGCCCGGCGTTCAGGCGTCGAATCCATTCGCTGTCCAGTCGCATTTCGCGGGCGTTGCGGCCGCAGCCGAGCCGCGCGACCTTCGTGCCGTGGTGAGGCGCGGCGAGCGTCATCAGTCCGGCCACGTGAGCGGAGCCATGCTGTTGCAGGTAGGCGCGCGCCGCCAGGCCGCCCATGCTGTGCGTCACGAGCACGACCTTCTCGGCGCCGGTCTCCGCCAGCAATGCGTCGATGCGCTCGCCGAGTCGCGCGGCAAGCCCGTCGAGACCCGCCAGGGGCGGTTCGAGGTTGATCGTCGCGACCGCGAATCGCCGGGCGCGCAGGCGCCGCCGCAGCCACCACCACAGGCCGCGATTGCACAGATAGCCGTGAACCAGCAGGATCGGGGTGCGCCCAGGGGCGAGCCGCCCCACCGCGTCCGCGCCCATCCACCATCGCTCGAACGGCTGAATGACGATGAAAGCGACGAACAGAGCCAGCCCTTCGCCGACAGTGCAACGCCATGTGCGCTGGCCCGCGGCGCCGCCAGTTGGCGCGGACTCCCCGGCGTAGAGACGCAGGATCGCATAGACCGCGGCGACGATGACGGCGTTGAGGATGAGCAGCGCCGCGCATGCCGCCGCTGCGACAGCGGCAGGCCTCAGCGTTCCGCCGCCGACCAT
>JBEKSH010000294.1:0-4860 GCA_049517235.1 Roseiarcus sp.
GCCGAGCGCGACGCCGGCGCCCGCGCCAGCCAAGCCTTCGCCGCTGCCCAGCGCCGCGTTCGACCCGAAGCCGGCGGCGCCGGCGCCCGCGCCCGCCTTGCAGCCGGCCCCGACGCTGAAGCCTTTGGCGCAGCCGGCGCCCGCGGAAGCGGCCGAAGCCAAGCCGATCCTGGCGCCGGGCGGCGCGCCCGCCAACGACGACCGCCCGTCGGTCGGGCAGATCCTGCAGGCCATGCAGACGCGCCCGCCGAGCCGCGCGCCTTTCGTCCTGGCGCTCGCCGCCTCGCTGGCCTGGCTGGCGCTCTGCGTCGTCTATTACGCCGCCCATTACGGCGCCGAGGGTCCGGGCGCGCTTGCCGGCCGCGACTTCTGGCTGCGGCCGGAAATCGGCCTGGCCGGCCTCACCGCGATCGGTCCGGCGCTGTTCCTGTTCGCGCTGGCGTTTCTGGCGCGCCGCGCCCAGGAGTTGCGCGCCTCGGCCCGCTCGATGACCCAGGTCGCGATGCGGCTGGCCGAGCCCGAGACGCTGGCGACCGACCAGGTGGTGACGCTTTCGCAGGCGATCCGCCGCGAGGTCGCCTCGATGGGCGACGGCATCGAACGGGCGCTGGCGCGCGCCTCGGAACTCGAGAACCTCGTGCGCGCCGAAGTGTCCACGCTGGAGCGCTCCTATTCGGAGAACGAGCGGCGCATCCGCTCGCTGATCGCCGAAATGGCCGATCAGCGCGAAGCGATCGTCGCCAATGGCGGGCGCGTGCGCGCGGCGATCGCCGGCGCTCACCAGGGCGTCGCCGCCGATCTCGACAGCATTTCCGACCGCTTGAACGAGCGCGTCTCCAACGTCGGCCGGAAAGTCGTCTCCTCGCTCGGCGCAAGCTCGGAAGAGATCGCCTCGACGCTCGACCGCGCCGGCGCCGAGACGGTGGCGCGCATCGCCGACCAGAGCTGGCAGATGCGCGAGACGCTGGCGGCGCTCGGAACGGAAGTGACGTCGCGGCTGGCCCAGGCGAGCGACGACAGCGCCAATGCGCTGCTCGCGCGCGTCGCGCAAATCGACGAACGCATCAAGGTCGGCGGCGAGACTCTGACCGCCAATTTCGGCGCGCGCAGCGAGGAGATCGTCAACCGGATCGACAACAGCGGGCAGCGCGCCGCCGAAACGATCCTCGCGCATGGCGACAATGTGATGAAGCGCCTCGCGCAGGCGAGCGACACGCTGGCCGGCGAGTTCGAATCGCGCAGCGAAGCGCTCATCAGCCTCGTCGAGGCCAGCGGCGCGCGCGCCGCCGAGTCGATCCTCGGTCAGGGCGACAATGTTCTGGGGCGCCTCGCGCAGGCCAATGACGCGCTGGCCGGGGAGTTCGGAACGCGCAGCGAGGCGCTCGTCGGCCTCATCGAGACGAGCAGCACCCGCGCGACCGAGTCGATCCTGGCGCATGGCGACGGCGTCGCTGCGCGCCTCGCGCAGGCCAGCGACGGGCTGGCGGGCGAGTTCGGATCGCGCAGCGAGGCGCTGGTCGGGCTTATCGAGGCGACCGGCGCGCGCACGACCGAGTCGATTCTCGCGCAGGGCGATAGCGTTCTGGGGCGCCTGGCGCAAACCACGGAGGCGCTGGCGAGCGAGTTCGGATCGCGCGCCGAAAGCCTGGTCGAACGCATCGACGCGAGCGGCGGGCGCTTGTATGAGACGATCCTGACCCACGGCGACAGTCTCGTCGCGCGCCTGACCGGCACCGGCGACCGGATGTACGAGACGGTGGTCGTGCAGGGACGCGCCCTCGACGAAAATCTCGCCGCATCGGGCGAGCGCCTCGCCGCGCAGCTGGGCGAACGCGCCAATGAGGCGCGCGGTCTGTTCGAGACGACCGCCGCGGCCTGGTCCGACCAGTTTGAAGCCCGTCAGTCGCTGGTGCGCAGCCAACTCGAGAATCAGTCGAGGGAGCTCGGCGCAAGGTTCGACGAGACGTCGCTACGCACGGTGGACGCCATCGCCGAACAGAGCGCGGCGATGCACGAGCGCCTGAGCGCCACAGCGGCCGACTCGCTCGCGCAGATGAGCGAACAGACCAGCCAGCTGAACGAAAAATTTGCGACCGTCGCCGGCGAGGCGGTCGCAGCGATCGCCATTCACAGCGACGGCGTCAACGACATGCTGTCGTCCCGGCTCACCGCGTTCGAGGAGACTTTCGCGGCGCGCGGCGGCGCGCTCGTTTCGACGCTCGCGGGCCAGACCACGCAACTGGGCGCGCAGCTCGACACGTTCGAGCGCCTGATCGGCGAAGGCGGCGAAAGCGTCGTCGACCGCATCGGCGTCTACGCCGACCGATTGAGCGCGCATATCGACCAGCAGGTCGGCGCGATCGACGGCGTCATGGCCAACCACCAGACCGAAATGGATCGCCGCCTGGCCGAACATAACGAGCGGTTCGAACAGACGTCGGGCGCGCGTCTTGCCGAATTTGAGACGGCCTCGATCGCGCACCACGCCGCCGTCGACCTCGCCTTGACCGCCCATTCGCAGCGCATCGAGCAATCGATGGGCGCAGGACTGAGCGGTTTCGAGGCGACGATCGGCCATCGCACCGACGAAATCGTCGCGCGGATCGACGCCAAATCGACCGCCCTGGCGACCCAGCTCGATGGAAAGCTGTCGGCGATCGAAGACGCCATCGTCACCCGCGGCCCCGAGCTTGACGATCGGCTGGCCAAGCGCAACGCCGAGACCGCCGCGCTTTACGAAACTAACCTGCAGGCGATCGACGACCGCGCGAGCGCCAAAATCCGCGAGGTCGCCTCGTCTCTGGAGCAACTCCTCGGCCGCATCGATGCGAACCTGGAGACGCGCGGACGCAATATCAGCGACGCGCTCGCCAAGCGCACGCTGGAGGTCGCCAAGGTGCTGAGCGAGGGCGGGCGCGAAGTCGCCGGCGGGCTCGACGCCAAAACCGCCGAGATCGACGAGACGCTGCGCGCGCGCGCGCTTTCGCTCACGCAGGCGTTGTCCAGCCTCGCGCGCGAAATCAACGTCACGCTTGGCGGCAACCTCAACGAAATGACCACCGCGCTGAGCGAGGGCGTCGCCAAGCTGCAAGAGCGGGTCGTCGATCCGCTCGAGGTCGTTTCCGCCAATCTGGACAAGCGGGGCCTGACGATTTCGGACCAACTCTCGGCGCATTCGGCGGCGCTCGACGGTCTTGTCGGGGCTCATTCCGACCGCATCGCGGGCGTCGTCGCGGAGCACAAGGAAATCTTCGACAAGGCCATCGGCGCGCACAGCCAGGCCATTCGTCAGTCGATCGAGGGCAGCGGGGGGCAGCTCAATCAGGCGCTGTCGGGCCAGATCGACGAGATGCGCTCGCTTATCGACGGCAAGGGCGCGGAATTCCTGGCGCAGCTCGGGGTGCGCGGCGGCGAACTTTCGGACAAGATCGCCAATGTCGGCGAGCGCGCCGCGCAAGCCTTCGATCAGCAGACGACCAGCCTGATGGGCCTGATGACGCGCCGAAGCGAGGACCTGCTGGCCGCCCTCAACGCCGGCGCCGCCGGTTCGGTGCGCTCTGTCGGCGCATTGACCGGCCAACTCAGCGCCGAGGTGGAGACGGCCGCCGCCGCCTTGCGCGCCGCGCTGCAGGAAACGACCGCCAGTTCGACGGAGGCGGTCGCCGGCCTGACCGATCGCCTGCGTCTCGAAATGGAAGCTTCCGCCGCCGCCTTGCAGTCGACCGCCAAGGATTCGACCGAGGATTCGACGCAGGCCATCGCCGGCCTGACCGACCGCCTGCGCCTCGAAATGGAGGCTTCCGCCGCGGCGTTGCAATCGATCGCCGAGGCTTCCGCCGCGGCTTTGCAGTCAGTCGCCAAGGATTCGACCGTGAATTCGACGCAGGCCGTCGCCGTCCTGACCGACCGCCTGCGGCTCGAAATGGCGGCTTCCGCCAAGGCGTTGCAATCGGCCGCCAGGGATTCGACCGAGAGTTCGACGCAGACCATCGCCGGCCTGACGGACAGCCTGCGGGTCGAAATCGAGGCGTCCGCCGCGGCCTTGCAGTCGGCCGCCAAGGATTCGACGGTGAATTCGACGCAAGCCATCGCCGGCCTGACCGACCGCCTGCGGCTGGAAATGCAGGCCTCCGCCACGGCCCTGCAGTCGGCCGCCAAGGATTCGACGGTGAATTCGACGCAGGCGATCGCCGGCCTGACCGACCGGCTGCGCGCGGAAGTCGAGCAATCGGGCGCCCAGCTGCGCGAGGCTCTGGAGCGTAGCGCCGACGCTTCGGTCACCGCGCTTGGCGGAACGAGCGAGCGGCTGCGCAACGAGCTGACGCTGGTGCTTGATCGGCTGGGCGATGCGAGCGCGACCCTGGAGCGCATCGTCGGCTCGGCCGGCTCCGATCTCAACGCGGTCCAGACCGGGCTCGCCGAGCGAGTCGGGGAATTCCAGCGCGCGCTCGGCTCGATTTCCTCGCAGGTCGCCGGGCTCAACCGGGCGTCCGCCACGACGCAGGCCGAAGCGAGCGGCCTGGTCGAGCGGCTCGCCGAACACACCAATTCGCTGGCGGGCGTCGCGCACGACCTCGCCTCGACCCAGGAATCGGTCGACGCGGCGCTCGATCGGCGGCGCGAAAGCCTGCAGGCGCTGATGGGCCAGATCGGGCGCAAGAGCGAGGACTTCGAGGCGCTGATGCGCTCGTTCGCCGCGACGGTCGAGGAATCGTTCAACAAGGCGCAGGCGCGCGCCAAGGAGATCAACGCCGCGCTGATGCTGACGACCAACGGCGCGGCGGCCACCGTCAGCAGTCAGTTTGAGATGATCCGCGACAACGCCGGCAAGGAGCGCGAACGCACCGCCGCGGCGCTGCA
>JBEKSH010000295.1:0-4847 GCA_049517235.1 Roseiarcus sp.
GCCGGCGGCGTCACGCTTGCGGCGGCCGCCACGCATGCGGGCGGCGGCGAAATGGCGCGGACGGCCGCCTATTTTCTCATCCTGCATGCCGCGACGCTGCTCGGCCTGGCGGCCTGCGCGCGCGCCTTCGCCGCCGACGCCGCGTTCGCCGGCGCCCTTCTGCTGGTCGGCGCCGATCTCGGCGTTGGCGCGATTGTTTTCAGCGCCGATCTCGCCGACAGAGCTCTTGCGGGCTCGCGCCTCTTTCCGATGGCGGCGCCAGCCGGCGGATCGCTGATGATCCTCGGCTGGTTGGCGCTGGCGGCGGTTTTCGTTTTTGCGGCGGTAAGGCGGCGCGCTTAATCGCGCACCAGTTCGAAACGGTCGACGTCGACAAGTCCCATATCGGTGATTTTCAGATGCGGGATCACCGGCAGCGGCAGAAACGCCACTTGCAGGAACGGCTCGGCGAGAACGACGCCGAGATTCCTGGCCGCGGCGCGCAACCGTATGAGCGCCTCGCGAACCTCCTCGAAGCTCATCAGGCTCATCAGACCCGCTACGGGAAGCGCGAGCTCGGCGAGCACCCGACCGCCCAAAACGACGGCGAACCCCCCTTCGATTTCGATCAGCCGGTTGACTGCCGCCGCCATATCGGCGTCGTCGACGCCGACGACGCAGATATTGTGGCTGTCGTGGCCTACCGACGAGGCTATGGCGCCTCGCTTCATGCCGAAGCCATGCACGAAGGCCGTGGCGATATTGCCGTTGACGCCATGGCGCGCGACGACCGCGACTTTGATCGCGTCCTGATCGAGGTCGATGCGCCGCTCGCCGCCGACATAGGGCAATGTCACGGGCACGCGCTCCGTGATGATCTTTCCGGGCACGACGCCGATCGCCTGGGTCGATGGGCCGGCGCCCCTGGCGACAAAATCCCGCGCCGCGACCCGCCGCGCCTTGACGCTGTGGCGTCCGACCGGCGCGAGCGTCCCGCGCGTCGCAAAGAGGCCTTCGCCGACGAGCCGGCCGGCGGTGAAGACTTTGGAGACCGCGCAAGTCTCGAGATCGTCCACCACGACCAGATCGGCGCGCCAGCCCGGCGCGACGAGGCCGCGATCCATAAGCCCGAAAATGCGCGCGCCCGAAATGCTCGCCGCGCGATAGGCGGCGATCGGCGGCGCGCCGAGGCGGATCGCGATGCGGATCATGAAATCGAGATGGCCTTCCTCGGCGATGTCGAGCGGGTTGCGGTCGTCGGTGCACAGACCGATGAACGGCGAATGGCGCTCGGTGATGATCGGGGCGAGCGCGTGCAGATCCTTCGACACCGATCCTTCACGCACCAGAATCTGCATGCCCTTGGCGAGCTTCTCAAGCGCTTCGGGCACGTTGGTCACTTCATGATCGGTGCGGATGCCGGCGGCGAGATAGCCGTTGAGGTCGAGCCCGCGCAACAGCGGGCTGTGGCCGTCGATGCGACGGTCCTGAAAGGCGGCGAGCTTGGCCAAGCACGCGGGATCGCGCGCCAGCACGCCGGGGAAGTTCATGAATTCGGCGAGGCCGAGCACTTTGGGATGGCCGGCGAATTGAACAAGGTCCGCCGCCTCGAGCCGGGCGCCGGAGGTCTCCAGATGGGTGGCGGGCACGCAGCTCGACAATTGCACCCGCAGGTCCATCGCGGTCGCCATCGAAGCGTCGAGGAAATACTGCAGCCCGATGGCGCCCAGCACGTTGGCGATCTCGTGGGGATCGCAGATCGCCGTGGTGACGCCATGGGCAAGCACGCAGCGGTCGAACTCCAGCGGCGTGATCAGTGAGGATTCCACATGCAGATGCGTGTCGATGAAGCCGGGGACGATTACCTTGCCGGAAACGTCGATTTCGACCGCGCCGCGGTAATCGCCGAACGTGCCGACGATGCGGTCTTCGCAAATCGCAACGTCGCTTTTGGTCAGGGACCCCGTGACGAGATCGAAGATGCGCCCGCCCTTGAGAACGATGTCGGCCCGCGACAGGCCCCGCCCCTGCTCGATGGCGCGCGTGAGATAGGCGATGGCGTCATTCATGCTGCGACCCTGGGCTGTTGGAACGCCGCGGAAAATTCGGCCTTCCGGCTTTCTCCGCGGCAAAGGATGCTGGCGCGCCGCAATGTTTCAGGATTCCTAATCCTCCTCAAGCGGCTCGATCCGCTTTCCCGATGCGCCGCCGCCGATGGCCCGCCTATCGGCGCGAAATGCGGAAAGCCGGGGCGCCAGCCTTATCTTTCCGATCGGCTTGCGGTAGAGACAAAGCCGGCATGGCGCTGCGACACCAACATCCCCAGACCAAAATGAGCCTCCCCTCCCCGCTCTCCATCCTCTCCATCCTCTCCATCCAGTCCCATGTCGTCTACGGCCATGTCGGCAATTCGGCGGCGGTGTTTCCGTTGCAGCGGATCGGCTGCGAGGTTTGGCCGATCAACACGGTGCAGTTTTCCAACCACACCGGCTATTCAGATTGGCGCGGCCGGGTGTTCGACGCCGCTTTGATCGACGATTGCATCGCGGGGATCGCCGCGCGCGGCGCGCTTGCCCATTGCGACGGCGTTCTGTCGGGCTATATCGGCTCGCCGGAGATCGGCGCGGCGATCCTGCGCGGCGTCAGCGCGGTCCACAGTCAAAACGCCCAAGCGGTTTATTGCTGCGATCCCGTGCTGGGCGATGTCGAGCGCGGCGTCTACGTGCGCGACGGCGTCGCCGAATTCATGCGCCAACGCGCCCTGCCCGCCGCGACGATCTTGACGCCGAATCATTTCGAACTCGACCTGCTTGCAAACCTGCCCTCGACAAACATGGCGGGCGCGCGCGATGCGCTCGACGCGCTGCATGCGCGCGGGCCCAAGGCGATCCTCGTCACCTCGCTCCGTCTCGACGACACGCCGGCGGACGCGCTCGACATGCTCGCCTCCGAAAATGGCGCGCTCTGGCGGCTGCGCACGCCCAAGGCGCCAATCAAGGCGAATGGCGCGGGCGACGTCATCGCCGCGCTTTTCCTCGCCCATTGGCTGCGCGCCCGCAGCGCGCCCGAAGCGATCGCGCTCGCCGCCTCCTCCGTCTATGGTCTGATCGCCGCGACGGCGAAAGCCCAATCGCGAGAGCTTGAGATCATCGCCGCGCAGGAGGAGTTCGTTCGCCCTTCGCGGCTGTTCGTCGCCGAACGTCTCTAGGGAGTCCGCCCGGTGCGCCGCAAATTCTATACGCTCGACGTCTTCACCGATGTGGCGCTCGCGGGAAGCCCGCTCGCCGTGGTGCTTGACAGCGAAGGGCTCGACGCAAGCCGGATGCAGGCGATCGCCCGCGAATTCAATCTGGCCGAGACGGTCTTCGTCCTGGAGCCACGCAACCCGGTCAATACGGCGCGCATGCGAATTTTCACCCCCGGCCGGGAATTGGCCTTCGCCGGCCATCCAACGATCGGCGCCGCGGTTCTGCTCGCCCATTTGCGCGCGCCCGACCTGCTCGCCCGCGAGGATTTGCGCATCGTCGTCGAGCAGGGCGTCGGCGACATCGTGTGCGTCGCGCGCCATCGCAAGGGCCAGGCGATGGCCGCCTATTTCACCTTACCCCGCCTGCCCCAGGCGGTCGGCGAGACGCCTTCCGATGAAACGCTCGCCGCCGGCCTTGGCCTCGCCCGCGCCAACATCGGCTTTGGCGCTCATCGGCCCACGCACTACAGCGCGGGAACATCTTTTTTGTTTGTGCCCATCGCCAGTCTCGCCGCAATGGCGCGGGCGCGCCCCGGCCTGGGGCTCTGGGGCGAGAACGGCGGCCCGGCCGTCTATCTCTACACGAATGAAGTCGTCGACAAAGGCTCGACGTGGCATGCGCGCATGTTCGCTTCCGGATGGGGCATCCTCGAAGATCCCGCGACGGGCAGCGCGGCCGCCGCTTTCGCCGGCGTCGTCATGCAATTCGAGCGCCCGGGCGAAGGCGGACATATGTTCGTCATCGAACAGGGTCTGGAAATAGGCCGGCCAAGCTTCATTTCGCTCGGCGTTGACGTCGAACATGGCGCGCTTGGCGCCGCCACCGTCGGAGGATCGGCGGTCATCGTCGCACAGGGCGCGATCGACGTATGAGCGAGCCCGGCGCGCGCATTTTCAAGGCCGCGGAACTGGATCTGGGCTATGAGCCGGCGCCGTGGGCGTTCGCCGAGGTCCGGGCCGAGGCAATCGCCGCCCATTGGGCCAGCCGCAAGGCGGCGTTGCCGCGCCTGTTCGACGGCCGCGTCCTACTGCTGGGGCGCCATCATTTCGCGCAGCGCGACGATGGCGCGACGATCCTGCGCGGCGCCTATTTCGCGACCGATTACAAGGCTTTTCTCGCCTGGCGCGATTTTGGATTTCCGGACCGCGGCGTATGCAACTGCTTCTCGATGGCCGCGCTGCAATCGTCCGACGGCGCCTTCCTGCTCGGCGAGATGGCCGCTCACACGGCCAATGCGGGGTCGGTCTATTTCGCCGCCGGCACGCCGGATCCGAGCGACATACTCGGCGCGCGCGTCGATCTGGCCGCCAGCGCGCGGCGTGAATTGCGCGAGGAAACCGGAATTTCAGCGGATGAAGTCGCGACGGCGGCGGGCTGGACGATCGTCCATGCGCCGCCGCGCATCGCCTGCATGAAGATCATGCGCATGGCCGAGACGGCGCAGAACATCAAGGCGCGCGTCGACGCTTTCCTGGCCGTGGACCCCGGAGCCGAACTGCGTCGCCTGCATATCGTGCGCCGCAAGCAGGACCTCGACGCGATCAACAGCCCGCGCTATGTCGCCGATTTCATAGCGCATGAGCTAGAGGACGGCTAAAGCGCCGTCGGATAGCCATGGCG
>JBEKSH010000296.1:0-4837 GCA_049517235.1 Roseiarcus sp.
GGCGAGAATCTGCAGCCATTGCGCCGCCTCGTCGCCGATCAGGTTATGCATTTCGATCCGCCCGCGCCGCCGCACGCCGCCGAGCGGCCAGCCGGCGATCGCGCGCACATGCTGCTCGAACTGCGAGGTCTGCGCGCCGTCGATCGTCCAGTGTCCGGAATTATGGACGCGCGGCGCCAGTTCATTGACCACCAGGCTTTCGCCGCCGTCGGCCGCGCGCGCCACGAACATTTCGACGGCGAGGACGCCGACATAGTCGAGCGATTCCATGATCCGGCGCGTGATCGCCACCGCCTCGGCCCCGGTCGCCGCGCCGATCGCCGCCGGCGCGCGGGTCCGCGCCAGGATATGGCGTTCATGCTCGTTCTCGCAGACGTCGAACGCCGCGAAGGCGCCGTCCAGGCCGCGCGCCGCGACCACCGACACCTCCCGCTCGAAATTCACGAAGCCTTCCAAAATCGTCGGCGCCCCGCCAAGCCCGCGATGCAGCGCGGAGAGATTGGACCCCTCGCGGATCAGCGCCTGACCTTTGCCGTCATAGCCGAACCGCCGCGTCTTGAGGATCGAGGGGCGGCCCAGCGCGCCGACCGCGCGCACCAGCGCGCCGGCGTCCTCGACAGCGACGAAGGGCGCGGTCCTCAGGCCAAGATCGCGCAGGAACGACTTTTCGGTCAGCCGGTCCTGGGTGAGCGAAAGCGCGCGCACGCCCGGCCGCACCGGCCGTAGCGCCGCAAGAAAATCGACGCATGTCGTCGGCACATTTTCGAATTCGTAGGTCACGACGTCGACGGTCTCGGCGAACAGCGCCAGCGCCGCTTCATCCTCGTAGGCGCCGATCGTTCGCGCGCTGGCGACGTCGAAGGCCGGGGCTTCCGCCTCGGGCGCGAAAACGTGGCTGCGCAATCCCAGCCTCGCCGCCGCCATCGCCAGCATCCGGCCAAGCTGCCCGGCGCCCAGAATGCCGATGGTCGCGCCGGGGCTGAGGATCATCGGGGGCCGACGCCCGCGTCCGAAGGCCGGTCGGCCACCGATTGCGTGTGCGCAGCGCGCCAGTCATCGAGCCGATCGGCGAGCGCCGCGTCGCTGAGCGCAAGCACCGCCGCCGCCAGAAGCGCCGCATTGACCGCGCCCGCTTCACCGATCGCCAACGTCCCCACGGGCACGCCGGCCGGCATCTGGACGATCGACAGAAGGCTGTCCTGTCCCGAGAGCGCCTTGGACGCGACGGGAACGCCGAAAACGGGGAGCGGCGTGAAAGCCGCGGTCATGCCCGGTAGATGGGCGGCGCCGCCCGCGCCCGCGATAATCACCTTGAACCCCGCCGCCCGCGCGCCCTTGGCGAAGGCGACCAGCCGGTCGGGAGTGCGATGGGCGGAGATGATTTGCGTGTCAAAACCGACCGCCAGTTCATCGAGCGTCTGGGCGGCGCGGCGCATGGTCGCCCAGTCCGACTGGCTTCCCATGATGATGGCGACGGGTTTCGGGCTTATCGCCAAGAGCTTGTCCAGTCGGGGAAACGTCACGGCCGAAGGGCCCAACCGCATAGACGAAGGGCCCCGGTCGCGCAAGGCGAGACCCCCGGCGCTTGTTCATCACGCGATGATGTCAGGCGTCAGCAAATCCTCTAGCTGCGACAGGCGATCGCGCAACGCGAGCTTGCGCTTCTTCAGCCGCTGCATTTGCAGCCGATCCGCTGCCCCGGCGTTGTCCAGCGCTTCGATCGCGGCGTCAAGGTCGCGATGCTCTTCACGCAGGCGTTCGAGCTGGCGTCGCAATTCGGCGCGCTCGACCTCGCTCAACTCCTGTTGCGCCATTCGGCTCGCTCGGCTGATTCGTTTCTCAAATTTCGGCGCGGGGTCCGAACGCGCGATGATTATGATCGCGAGCGCGCGAGTTCGCAAGCGCGGCAAACCGTGCACGCGGCGAGCCGCGACCCAGCGTAAGCCGCGGCAGCCTTCCAATTCGTCCAATTCGATCAGGCCCGTAAAAGAATTGATCGCCGGTCTGAACTTCCCAGCTTGAAACGGACGCCGTCTGTGTCACAATTTCGTCGTCGATCATAACGAGGGAGTCGATTTATGTCCCTAGAGTCGCATCTTGCGGAACTTGAGCGTCGTCATCAGGCGATCGAACAGGCGATCACCGCGGAGAAGACGCATCCGGCGGCCGACGATTTGAAATTGATCGAACTGAAGCGAAAGAAACTATTGCTCAAGGATGAAATCGAGAAATTGAGGCAAGAAAGGCTCCTCGCGACAACGCATTAGAACGCGGGCGACAAACCTCTCGCGTTTCCACCGGATCGCCACGCCGCCTTCGGCGGTGCGTTGGGTGATTGGTTTTGCTCGACGCGCGCGCGGCGGCGATTCCGCTCAGGATACAGAAAACCAGGCCGGCGTCGAAAGCCGGGTTAGGCGCGTTTCGCCGCGCGCCATTCCGCGGCGACGTCTTCGTCGGCTTCGCGCGGCGCATGGGTTTGCGCCAAGGCGGCGAACGTGACCGCCTCGCACAGGCGACCCAGCGCCCAGACAGCCATCGCGCGCACCAGAGGGGACGCATGCGCGAGCCGCCCGACCGCGACGGGAGCGAGCGCGCGATTACCAGAGTTGCCGATAGCGATCAGCACGTTGCGAAGGAAACGCGCATGCCCGATGCGCTTGACCGGCCCGCCGGCGAAGCGTCGGCGAAACGCCGCCTCGTCGAGCGCGGCAAGTTCGTCGAGAGCGGGCGCCTGAAGATCCTCGCGCGCGATCAGCGCCGCCTCGCGCGACCTCTTGGCGAACTTGTTCCACGGACAGACCGCCAGGCAATCGTCGCAGCCAAAGATGCGGTTGCCGATCGGCGCGCGAAACTCAGGCGCGATATGCCCCTTATGCTCGATCGTGAGATAGGCGATGCAACGCCGCGCGTCGAGGCGATAGGGCGCGGGAAAGGCCCGCGTCGGGCAGATGTCGAGGCAGGCGCGGCAGGTTCCGCAATGATCGGGCTCGGGTTCGTCGAACGGCAGATCGAGGTCGGTGAAAATGGCGCCGAGAAACAGCCAGGAGCCGAACTCGCGCGAAACGAGATTGGTGTGCTTGCCCTGCCAGCCGAGCCCCGCCGCGCCGGCGAGCGGCTTCTCCATCACCGGCGCGGTGTCGACGAAGACCTTGACCTGCGCGGGCTGCGCGCGGCTCGCCGAAGTAAGCCAGCCGGCGAGCGTCTTCAGCCGCCCCTTCAGAAGGTCGTGATAATCGCGATTGCGGGCGTAGACCGATACGACGCCGACGTCCCGGTCGGCGAGCGGCGCCATGGGATCGCCCGCCGGCCCGTAATTGACGCCGAGCATCACCACGCTCCGGACCTCGCTCCACAGGACGCGTGGGTCGGCGCGACGCTCGAGCGTCCGCGCCATCCAGTCCATGTCGCCGTGCTGGCCCACTGCGATCCAGCGGGCGAGATTGTCGGCCGCCGCGCGAGGCAGTTGCGGCGGGGCGATCCGGCACAGGTCGAATCCCAGCGCCCGCGCCCTGGCGCGCAGATCGTCTAGAAATCGAGATTGGCGTAGGCCTCGACCGGGACCGTTCCGAGCATCCGGTCGGCCAGCAGCGGGCGAAACGACGGGCGCGATTTGACGCGCGCGTACCAGTTTTTCGCCGTTTCGTCCTCGGCCCATGGAACATCGCCCAGATAGTCGATGCTGGAGAGATGGGCGGCCGCCGCCAGGTCGGCGAAGCTCAGCCTGTCCCCGGCCAGCCAGTTACGGGCGCCGATGAGATGCCCAATATAGCGCAAATGATAGCGTACATTGGATCGCGCGGCGCGGATCGCCTCCATATCGGGCGCGCCGCCGCCACTTTTGTTCGGCATGAAGCGCTTGTAAATCTTTTCGGTGACCAGCCAACTCGACGCTTCGTTGAAGAATTTGACGTTGAACCAGTTCATCAGCCGGCGCACTTCGGCGCGGCCCAACGGATCATCGGGCATCAGACGCCGATCGCCGAGGCCCATGCCGCGGGTTTCGTCAAGATATTCGGCGATGACGCCGGCGCCGGGCACGCCGGGCGCCGGCGCTTCGACCAGCACCGGCGTCGTTCCGTCCGCGTTGAGCAGCAGGAATTCGCGCCGCCGCTCCCAGACCCGCTCTTCGATGAGTTCGGGCTCGAGGCCGAACTCACCGAGCGCCAACCGCACGAACCGGGAATGAGGGCAAAAGGGATGATGGAAAAGCGTGATCATTCGTGCGTTCGGAAACCTGAAAGCGGATGGGACGGCCCTCCCCTGTCGTCACGAGCGGAAGGTTGCTCGCTCCACTTGTCGCCAGTTCGGTTAAGCGCTGGTAAAGGCGCCCAACCGGTTCGGCAAGCCCGCGGACGATCGCGCTTAGGCGAGGATATCGGCCGATTGGATGCGCGCTGCGCCCGCCGCTTCCATCTTCGCCCAGGCCAGCAGAAGCGAACCATCGGCGTCGATCGCGCGGCAGGCGTCCTCGATCACCAGGGTTTCGAAGCCGTTGGCGCGCGCGTCGCGCGCCGACCAGGCGACGCAATAATCGGTGGCGAGGCCGCAGGCGAAGACGCGGCGAACGCCCTTGTCGCGCAGGAGGCCCGCGAGGCCCGTCGAAGTCTTGCCGTCGGCCTCGGCGAAGGCCGAATAGGAGTCGATGTCGCGGTGATAGCCCTTGCGCAGGATGAGGATCGCGTGGTCGGTCGCCAGCCCCTTGTGGAACGCAGCGCCGGGGCTGCCCTGCACGCAATGATCGGGCCACAGAACCTGGTCGCCATACGGGGTCGATATGACGTCGAAAGGCCTGGCGTACGGGTGCGAAGAGGCGAAGGACACATGGCCGGGCGGATGC
>JBEKSH010000297.1:0-4836 GCA_049517235.1 Roseiarcus sp.
GCAGCCGTGAGATCGGCGAGGCGGCCTCGATCGTCGCGGCGCTGCCGGCGGTGCGCGAGGCGCTGACCCAGGCCCAGCGCGGCTTCGCCCAGCGCCCCGGCGGCGCCGTGCTCGACGGGCGCGACATCGGAACCGTGATCTGTCCGCTGGCCGACGTTAAGATCTTCGTCACCGCCAGTCCGGAGGCGCGGGCCCAGCGCCGCGCCCTGGAGCTCGCCGCGCGTGGCGAAAGGGTCGACTATGGCGCGATCCTTGAGGACATCGCCAGGCGCGACGCCCGGGACGCGGGCCGCGCCGTCGCGCCGCTCAAGGCGTCGCCGGACGCGGCGGTTCTCGACACCACAAGGCTGAGCGTCGATGCGGCTCTCGCCGAGGCGGTGCGGATCGTCGAAGAGCGGCGCAGCCAGCGGGAAAAACGAACGAGCGTTTGAACCGGCCCGCCTTCGCGCTGTGTCGCGCAAGGCAGCGTCGGCCCGCCGCTACGGCCCCGTCGGCGCGCCGGCCAGTCGCCGGTGCGTCTCCCGCAGCCGCGCGATGGCGTCTTCGACCTCGGCGCGCTGGCGCTCGAGATGACCGATCTGACTGACGATCTGATCGGGCTGCAGCTTTTCCTCGAACTCCGCGCTGGCGCCGCCGTCGCCGGAGCCGATCAATTCGCGTATCTCGCTGAGGGTGAAGCCGAGCTGCTTGCCCTTGAGGATCATTTGCAGGCGAAGCCGGTCCGCGCCCGCGTAAAAACGCGAAGTTCCCTCGCGGCGCGGCTTGAGCATGCCCTTGTCTTCGTAGAAGCGCAACGTCCGCAAGGTGACGCCGAATTCGCTCGCCATTTGTCCTATGGTGAACTCCGCGCGGTCGTTGCGGCCATAAGACTCCTCCGCAGCAGACCCCGGTGACGGCAACGCGCTCATGGATTCTCCTTTCTTGGGCGCCGCAAGGTTCCCGACGGCGATGGCCGCAACGATTGGGACGCGGCCGAACGCAATCTGGTTTCGAATCAAGCCCGAATACAACTTATAGGTGCATTACGCAGTTGACACCACAACCACAAATGATAGTAGGGGCGCGACAGGCCGGCGCTCTGACGGGGGCGCGTTATGACTTCGCCCCCGATCTCTCTAGAGGCGCTAGAAGTTCTTAAAGCCTTGGCGCTGGAGTTACGCCTCGAAAGGCGCCCCAGCGGCGGATGGAATTTTGTCGGGTCATCACAGAAGCCCGATCATTCTGGCGTAGACGAAACCGTGATGCGAGAATTGATTGAGTCGGATCTTGTTCTAGATGAACAGGACGGCTTAGGCGTTCTTCTCTCCGTAAAAGGGAAGGACGTGGTTGAAGAGTATTTTGCGTCAGCGGTTGACGGGGCGATATCATGGTGGGAGAGCCGAGGATAAAAATAACAGATTTGCTTCAATGGTATACTGACATTCCACCAAAGCATAGAAGCGACATTGAGGCTGGCGCGATAATATCAATTGGTGTGATAAGGCATTATCTTGGTCCTAATTGGCTTAATAGCAAGGTTCTTCCTAAGCGATCGACAAGTAGATTCATGGCTATAGATGACAATATAAAAGATGTCGGGGAGCGTCAAATCCAATATTATAAACTAATCGACTTGGCGGAATCATTATATAATTTGCAATATGTCGATAACTTCGACGAGTGCGTCGCCCGATTAAAAACCGGAGACCCAGAGTCATACATAGCCGAATTAAACCTCGGTATGTTGCTATATATCAACAAACATACGTTCAAATTTATGGAGCGACAGCAAAAGAAGAAGTGCGATTATGACGTTGAGGTTAAGATAGGTTCTTGGACCGTATGCATTGAGGCGAAGTGCAAAATTGAAAGCACAAAACCAAGCGAAACGAGCGTATTAAGCGCCCTTAGCTACGGCAGACGGCAATTGCCTAAGGATAATCCGGGTATATTGTTTGTAAAAATCCCGCCCTCATGGACAAAAAAATTCCTGTTGGATCAGTGGCTTCAAGAAATATCACTCAAATATTTACGGTTCGGGACGGAGAAGATAGTAGCAATAATATACTATGTAGCGCCTTATGCATATAACGATAAGACGTTGATACAAGCGCATGAAATTAGGCAAATATTTAATCCGAACAACCGCTTTGATCGCACCATCAGATGGAATCTACTGAATCGACACAGTCCCCCAATAGATTCTTCTAACGCGATGCCAAGACATTGGTTGCGCTTGGCAAACTTTCCAAAAGGGCTCAAAGCTTACGACGATCCGAGGATTGGGATGATTTCATGATCAAAAATCAGACCACCGAGACAGAGACCGAACAACGATTGCAAAAGCTTTTGCGCAGCGCTTTTGATGGGCCGCCGACCCCGCTCAAAGAAATCCCCAAAAAGAACGGGAGCGCCCGCTCCTCGAAGCGGGCGTCGATTAAGGGCGCGTCTTCCTCCGAAGAACGCGCGCGATCTGAAAACTGATATCAGGCTTCACGAGGTTGATGATAGGTGAGGCGCTTGCCTTCACCGCCCCTTACTGCGGCGATCGTTCGATCGGTATCATCGAAGCCGAGCGCCGTGCGATGGTTATGGCGGAAATCGAATTCGGCCAGATACCGATGCAAGTGCTTTTCGGCGCAGTGCTGATAGACGCCGCGCATCCCGCGCTTGAACACCGAGAAATAGCTCTCAACCGTGTTGGTCGTCACATCGCCTCGCGCATATTCCTTGTCGGAATGGTTGACGGTTTCATGGGCCGCAAACTCTTTGCCGATGCGATGATAGAGCTTGCTTTCGTCGGTATGCAGCCGCGACTCGCGCGCAATATTGTCGCGGACAACTCCGACCACAAAATCGGCGCTGGCCTGAGGAACGTGAAATGAGCGAACTGAAGCGCCACGCTCGACAAGGGCGATAATCGCCCGCTTACGGCCGACGCCGCCGAAGGTCTTTCCGGAAACCGGCTGGCCCGTCGTTTTGAATTTGGGGCGCTGCGCCTCAGGAATGTTTCCAAAATAGGTTTCGTCGGCCTCTACAACTTTTCCTTCGCCGCCGAGCGGCGGCAGATCGAGGCCACCGCGCCGCATGGCTTCCATAACGCGATGATGAAGGAACCAAGCCGTATTGTACTGGCAGCCAAGCTCACGATGCAGCTGGTGAGCGGAAAAGCCCTTCTTGCTTGACGCCGCCATGTGAAAGGCGACGGCCCACTGAGTCAGCCTAGCGTGGCTGCGCTCCATTACGCTTCCGGTCATGACCGTGAAATCCTTGCGGCATTTCGAGCCGGCGCAGCGATATCGGCCGGCTTTGTTGGTCGCATAGTGCTTCGCGCTACCGCACTTCGGACAGACTGGACCATTTGGCCAGCGCGCCGCCTCGAACCAAGTGCGAGCGGCGTCTTCGTCGTGAAACTGGGGTTCTGCAAACTGATTTTTGGCCATCGAGCTTACTCCAATGGCGAAACACTAGCACTTACGGTCTGTGGTGTCAACTACGTAATGCACCTTATAGTTGTTATTTTTTATCTTGCAACCGTCAGTTTGGTCAACGGGTCGATCGGCTGCGTCAATTTGGGGCGCCGTTAACGATTTCTTCACCACGCATGCCGAAAGATCGCGCCGCGGCGCCAATTCGAGCCGGTGGCGCCTCGATTCGGGAACCTCGGCGACGGTGGCGTAAATGAACAGAGCCGCTGCTTGGAACGTCAGGGGAGTCGGCCGTGAGACGCGCAACGCGGCGCAAGAGGCCGCCCGGCGAGCCGGCATGAGCCTTGGCGAATGGCTTGACGACGTCATCGCAGAGCAGGCGGCCGAACAGGGCGTCAACCCCGAGGATTTCGATCAGGAGGAACGGCTCGACGCCATCGGCGAGCGGCTGTCCGGCCTGCCCCGCCGCAACGACCTCGACGCCAGGCGCGCGCGGCGCGACGGCGAAGGCGAGGGCGAGGGCGAGGAATCGCGCGCGCCCGCCGTACCGGCGACCCCCGGCGATGCCTCGCGCGCCGACGAATTGCTCGACGCGGCGATCGCCAGGTTTGAGAGCCGCGCCGCCAAGAGCGAGGCGCGCACCGCGCGCGCGTTCGATTCCATGGCGACATGGATCGAGCGCAGCCAGAACAGGCAGAGCGACGAACATGAGACGCTGCGGGCGATCGCCGGCCGCCTCGCAAGCCTCGAAGAACGGATCGCCGCTCAGCAGGCGGCTCCCGCCGCCGCGGCGAACCGGCCCGCGCGGGCGGAACTGGCGCCCAACGGCCCGCGCGATCTCAACGAGCGCGTCAACGATTTATCGCGGCGGCTCGAGGCGTCCGACAAGGGGGGCCGCGAAGCGCTTCGCGCGGTGCGCCCGCGTCTCGACGTCAACGAAGCGGTCACCCAGATCGCGCGCCGTCGGCAGGAGCTTGACGCGCGAACGGTCAATGGCGAATCCGAGGCTGCAAAGCGCGGCTACCGCAACTTGGGCAACGAGCCGCCGCCGGTCGCTCGGCCGACCGAACAGGTCCCGCCCGCCAGGGACATCGCCATCGAGGCCGCGGCGAAGCAGGCCGCGGCGAAGGAGAGCGCGGCCAGCCTCCTGCAGACCGAGATCGGGAAACTGAGCCAGCGCCTTGACGAGCTGCGCCGCGAACAAAGCGAAAAGCGCGAGGCGCCCGCCGCCAATATCGAGGGATTGCGGGCCGAGCTCGCCGCGATGTCGCGCAGTCTCGCCGATCTCGCGCCCAGAAACGCCGTCGTGGCGCTCGAAGGCGCGATACGCGATCTCAGCCAGCGGGTCGCCGCCTCCCGCGAAAACGGGACGCGCGACAATCTGCTCGCGCCGGTCGAAGGCCTCGTCGCCGAATTGCGCGAATCCCTG
>JBEKSH010000298.1:0-4835 GCA_049517235.1 Roseiarcus sp.
AGACCCATCCGGTGGAAGAGGTCATCGTGTTGGACGACGCGTCGCCGGACAACAGCGTGGAGGTCATCCAGAGGGTCGCGGAAGAACGGCAACGCGACGTCACGCTCGTCATCAATGACGTCAATTCAGGATCCGTTTTCGCGCAATGGCGGAAAGCCGTCGACACGGCGCAAGGCGAGTTCATCTGGATCGCGGAGGCGGACGACCTCTCCGAGCCGTCCTTCCTGGCGGCGATGCTGCAAATCATTCGCACGGAACCGGCGATTGAGATGGCCTTTTGCGATTCGCGCTCGATCGACGGCGGCGGCTCGCCGATCTATCCGAGTTACAAGGCCTATTTTGCGACGATCGAACCGGGAGCGCTATCGCGAACCGAAATTTTCGAGGGCCAGGAGTTTCTGCGTCGATTCCTGTCGGTAAAGAATACGATCCTCAACGTCAGTTCCGTCGTGTGGCGTCGAAAGTCGCTGCTGCGCTGTCTCGAAGCCTGCCGAAGCGAACTATCCCAGTTCCGCATGGCCGCCGATTGGCGGCTCTATCTGGAATGTCTCTCGGCGCCGGGAGCGAAGATCGCCTATGTGGCGGACCCTCTCAATGTTCACCGTCGACATGCTCAGAGCGTGACGCATTCGCTGAACGCCGACAAGCATGTCGACGAAATCGACCGCATGCATCGCGTGGCGCGGCAGCGTCTCGGCAATGCCGAGTCGTTGGCGAAGCGGCAACACGCTTACCTGGAGGAAGTCCGCAGCCAGCTTTCGGGCGCTGATGCGCCGGTCGCTTCGTCGAGCAGGCGCAAGACGCGCGCGCGCCGCGCCAAAGAAGATGCGTGATGAAACAGCTTGCGCAGCGAGCCTGACCGGCGCCGCCAATCCCGACGCATCGCTGACAAATCGATAGCCTCAAAGGATAGCCGATGTATGTCCCGCCCTACGAAGCCTTGGTCAGAAGCCTTGGCACGACGCCGTCGGCCATCGCCTCCGCCAAGAGCGTCGCAATTCCCGGCGCCTTGCTCAAGCTGCTGCTGCAAATGGCCGTCGCCTACAGCGATTTCGACGAAGAGCGCTATCTGCGCGCAAATCCCGACGTGAAGGAGGCGGTCGAGCGCGGCGAGATCGAAAGCGGCCATGTCCACTACGTTGGATTCGGCTATTTCGAGGGTCGCCTGGGCGGGATGGACGAGGTCGACGAGAACTGGTACCTGCGCGCCTATCCGGATGTGGCGCAGGCGTTGCGGGAGAACCAAGTCGCATCGGCCAGTCAGCATTTCTATCTAGTCGGCGGCGGAGAGGGCAGAAGCCCGAACGCCGATCAGCAGGAGAACGCCACGCGGTGGAATAAGACTCTGCGTGGCGGCTGAGGCTCTCGCGCCGGGTCACGATCGCGGCGCCGCTGCCGCGACCCGTTGGATCGCCGCCCGGCTCCAATGCTTGTCCGTGGCTTTGTAGCGCGCCGGGCAGTGAAGCCCGACGTGGCGCTGCAGGTCGCCGAACTCGTGGACCAGGGTTCCCGAACGCCAATCGCGAATTTGCGGGACGAGGCCGGCGACGCAATGCGCGAAAGCGCGGGTCATCAGACCCGGCCCGGTCGACAGCCACAGCGTATCCGAATCCCCGCGATTCATCGCCTGACTGACCATGGTGAGCGCGTGCGCGATGACCGGATGGTCCGGCGCCGCGCCCATCAGATTGTTGGCGATCGATCCGTAGTTCTCCTGATAGAGCATCAGCGCCGTCCCCGGCGGCGCCAATGTTTCGATCGACCCGAGGCAGCGATCGTCCGAATCGACATAGAACCCGCCTTCGGCGCTGAGATAGGCGAGACGGAATATGTCGGCGCGCTGCGCCGGATGCCGCGCCCGCGAAAAGGCTCGCACGACATCGATCGGGAAGCGGCGCATGATGAAGGATCTCGCCGATTCATCGTCGAAAAGCCGATACTCGAAATCGGGATGCCGCTCACGCCAGGATTGCATCAGCTTGCGCACGTCCGCGGGCGGTTCGCCGCTATCCCAGAACTGAACGATGCGTTGGGGTATCGCGCCGGTCGCCTCGGCGCCATTTCTGCTTGACGGACCGAGCAGGCCCGCCTGCCTCAGCGCGATGGCGAGCAGCATGGCCGGAGCCGTGTGTCCGGGGTTTTGCCGCACCAGGTCGCATAGACGCCCGAGCCTTTGAGGCGTGGGCAGGGGGCTCGCCTCGCGCAACGCCTGCACGACGCCGCGATCGAGCGCGAATTCATCGATGATCTGCCCGAGATGGTGTTGCGAAACGTTCAGCGACTGGCCGCGCAAAATATGAACCGACGAATTGAGCTGGATCGAGGTCCGCAACCGATCGACGGCCGCTTCCAGGTCCAGGACGATCATTGAGGCTCGGGCCATCTCGCCGTACGCCCAGCTATCGGACGGATCGAGCCGGACCGCCTCGCCGTACTCCGCGAGCGCCTCGTCATACCGGCGCTGCGCCTCGAGAAGCTGCGCGCGAAACAGATGGACCCGCGCTTCGTCCCTGACGGAGGCGATCGGCGGAGCGCGGAGCGCATCTTCCGCCGCCGCATGATCGCCGGTGGCGATCGCAATCAGAACCCTTTCCGTCCAGAGGAAGAAGCTGCCTTCGGACGCCCCGCAGGATTCATCGAGCGCGGCGCGCGCCGCCGGCCAATCGCGCGCCTGTCGGGCGAGTTGGGCGCGCGTGGCCACGATTTCCGGCTGCGCGCCGCACATTCGCCTGGCCCGGTTAAGAAGCTCGAGCGCATCGGCGTCGTCGCCGAGTTCGGCGCAGGCGCGCGCCGCCTGAAGATAGGGCCAGGGCCTGCGCGGATGCGCTTCGATCGCGCGTTGGGCGATGGCGCGCGCGCTGTCGAAGTCCTCCGCGGCCATCGCCTGATCGGCATGTTGAATGAGAGCGCCGAGATGAGTTGGGTCCTGTTCGAGGGCAAGCTTGACAAGCGCTTCGGCCGTGTGCGGCTCGCCAAGCGCCTGTCTTGTCTTTGCCGATTCGATCAACAACTGCGGATTGCGCGGGTTCGTTTTGAGGGCCGTTTCGACAGCGTGGAACGCGCCCGCCATGTCGCCCCGCATCTTGTCCAATTGGGCAAGTTGCAACCATGCCGGCCCATGGTTCGGGCGGGCATGCAGGACGGATGAAACTATCGCGCGAGCTTCGGCGAACGCCCCGCGATCGCGGAACTCGGCGGCGCGTTCGAGCCTGGCGTCGATATTGTCCGGATCAATGCCGAGCGCCGACTCAAAATAGACGAGCGAGGCGATCCGGTCGCCTCTGCGCCGCGCGAGATGCCCGAGGGCCAGGCGGCAACCCACGTCGTTCGGATTGGCCTTCACGGCGCGCAAGAACAGCGCTTCGGCTTCATCGAGTCGATGCAAGTCGATCATCAGCCAGCCGAGACCGCAAAGGGCGGCGCAATTGCTCGCCTCCTGCGCGAGAACGGCGCGGAACGCCGTCTCGGCTTCCTCGATGCGGCCGATGTCGCGCAGCAGGCAGCCGAATTCGATGCGCAGGCCCGCATGACCCGGATGAATCGCCAACGCTTGATTGAATGTCGCTATGGCGGACACGCGATCGCCGCGCAACTTTTGCAGCTTCCCCAGTTCGGCCGTCGCTGCGACGCTGGTCGGCTCGTCGTCAAGCACGCGGCGATACATCGCTTCGGCTTCGTCCAGTCGATGCATTTGTCGCAGAAGATGCGCGATCTGGATCCGTATGCCCGGGCTGCGCGGGTCGACCTCCGCCGCGGCTTCGAACGCCCTGAGCGATTCGTCCCGGTCGCCCCGCTCGCCGCGGACAAAGCCCAAGCCCGTCAGGGCGCCGCCATGCGTCGGCGCGCTCACGAGGATCTGTCGGAATACCGTCTCCGCCTCATCGAGGCGTTTCAAGTCGCGCAGGAGATATCCGATGGCGTTCTTGATCGCCAGATTGTGCGATTCTGTTTCCGCCGCGGCTTCGAAGGCGGCGAGCGCGCCGGCTCGATCGCCGCGCTCGCGCAGGATATGGCCGAGGCCGATCAGGGCGCCGGCATGGCCAGGCGATCCCTTGATCGCGCCTCGATAGGCCGCCTCCGCCTCATTAGCGCGTCGCAGCGCCCGCAGCTCGTGGCCGACTTCCACCTTGAGGTCGATCCTACCGGGAACGACGGCGCAGGCCGCCTCGAACAGGCGCAACGCTTCGAGATGGTCGCCGCGCTCACGCAAAATATAGCCGACGCCCGCCAAAGCCGCTCCATGGTTTGGCGCAACCCTGAGCATCGCGCGAAATGTCGCCTCCGCCTCGTCGGGCCGTCCCAGGCTGCGCAGCAGATAGGCGACTTCATTTCTTATCGCGACGTTGCTCGGATCCCTTTCCGCCGCCGCTTCGAAGGCCGCCAGCGCGCCGGCCCGATCGTTCCGCTCGCGCAGGGAATGGCCGAGGCTGACGAGCGCGCCTGCTTCATCGGAGCGCAGTCGCGCCGCGTCGCGAGCCGCCTGCTCGTCGATCGCTCCGCGGAGGGAGGAGGGCTGGGTCTCGCATGGGCGCTCGTCGCGCGCCGCGGCGCGGTCGCTTTCGTCCGCGCTGGAATGATCCGCATCGAGCGCCGTTGGAGCCGGTAAAGGCGCCGCCATCGGCTCCGCCTCATCCGGCAACCGTCGCTGCGGGGGCTCGCTCATATTCTCACCATCGAAGTTTCACGTCCCGGGATGGCGCAGACAAGCCGAGGCCTATGTCGCTTCTCGAAGCCCTTTCGGAGGATTCCTGCTCACGAAAGAACCGGCTCGATCGCCGCCAGAATTGCGCTTGGCGGCGGATCGCCCAGCGAACGACACAGCTCGCTCCCGCCTT
>JBEKSH010000299.1:0-4834 GCA_049517235.1 Roseiarcus sp.
GCTTCGTCGCCGGACAATTCTTCGGCCTGGCGCTTGGCGCGTTCTGGCTGGGCGTCGCCCAGGGTTTCGGGTTCTTCTATCGCCATGCGCCGGTGTTGCGCGCCGGCGACAAGCCGCGCGCCGTCGCCGTCGTCCTTTCGGCCGGGGCGCTGGCGGGCGTCCTCGCACCGGCGACCATCGGCGCCGCGCAAGGCCTGGCCGGCCCGCTTGCGCCGGCCGCGGCGCTGCTATGCGCGGGCGCCGTCCAGGTGGCGATCCTCGCATTGGCGGTGACGATGCAGGCGGGGCGCGACATCGCCGCCGCGATCCCGACGCGGACCACGCGCAAGGGCTTGTTTCTTCTGGCGACGATGGCCGGCGCCGCCGCCTGGTTCGCGATGACGTCGCTGATGTCGCATGCGGCGCCGGCGATGGCCCTATGCGGCGTCGGCGCCGCCGCCGCCTCGGGCGTGATCGCCAGCCACATCCTGGCGATGTATGCTCCCGCCGCGCTGGTCGGGCCTTGGGTCGGCCGATTCGGCGGGGCCAAGGTTGCGGCGGTCGGGCTTGCGTTCCTCCTCTGCGCGCTGCTGGCGGCCGGGCGGCCGACGACGGCGTTCAATTTCGCGGCGCTCATGACTTTCGCCGGATGCGGTTGGTCGCTCGCCATGCTCGGCGTAACGACGTCGATCCACAGCCATTGTTCGCCCTCGCCGCGACTTCTGGCCCTGCATGACAGCGCCCTGTTCGCCGCCGCGATAGCGGGGGCTTTTGTGGGGACGTTCGGGCGATAGCGCGCCGAACCCGCGCCTCAGGCGCGCGCCGGCGACGAGCGCGCGGCCAGCGCGCGGGCCCGCAACATCGCCTGAAACGCGCCGAACAGTTTTTTCATCTGGCCCGCCTTGTACGGGAATACGTGTTCGGGATCCATTGAATGAACGATCATCGCGTTGCCGATTTCGAAGATCAATAAGCGCCCGTCTCGCGTCTCGCCGCAATCCATGATCAGGTAGTCAAGACCGCAACGCCGCGCGATCTCGCGGAGCGCCTCCTGGTGACGCGCGCCGAAGCTCGCGTCGAAATCCCGCATGAACGCCGCCTCCTCGGCGCGGTTCTGCTGGTTGTCGATCATGTCGGCGTTGAGATAGTGAATCATCCAGCGGCTCGATATCGCCATGTGGCCGGCATAGGCCCGCCCGTCGATCAGGACGACGCGATATTTTCGAAACAGCCCGTCGCCTCCGCGATAGTCCACGAACGGCGCAATAAAAAACTCAGCTTGGGTTTGCTCGATGAGGTAAGCGGCGAGCGCCGCGCGATCGTCGAGTTTATTCAGGCCTTCGCCGGCATGCGATCCGACCGGCCTGGCGATGATCGGAAAGCGGCAATCCCGCCGGATTCGGTCGACCGGCGCTTCGCCTCTGGCGAAGCTCGCCAGGCTCGCCCGGTCGACACGCAAGTTGATGGGCATGTAAGCGCCTGGAACGGACGCGAGAAGACGCCACGCGCCGTCCCGCGTCAGAAGGGAAATCCGGTCGGGTCCGTTTAGAACCGGTCGCGGCCATGTCGGCAGGCGCTTGGCCAACATGTCGAGAATCGGCCTGTTCGCATCCCCTTCGGCGACGGCGACAAAAGCGACGTCATGCTGCGGAACGACTTCAGGCAACGGCGATCCCGGGACCACGAACAGAATGTCCAGAACGATGTCGGTGTTCTCGATCAGAAACTCGATCGGCGTATTGGCCATCAGATTGCCCGGCGCGGCGAGGGCAAGGACTCTGAGCGGGTCTGAGGCGGCGATGGCGGGCTCATGCCGGTACAAATTGTGCAGCTTGAGCGCCTGGGCCTGCAACAGCGCGCGGCTTTGTTCCCGTCCCTGAAAAAGCTCCAGTATCGAAAGATCCATGTGCGCCGCGGCATCCTCGGGATTTCGCAGGCCGCGCTCCGTCAGGGATCGGGCGAGGGGGCCAAGGTCGGCGCCGCGGAACGCCATTTTGGCGAGAGCCGCTAGTCCGATGACGGTCGGCGGTCGTCGTTCCGTCGTTGCAGCATGCCGGACGTCGGAGCCATTCATGTTGAGCCTTTTCCAGGGAGCAGGAGTCGCCGTCGCGCGGAGACTAAGACGTCAATCTTGCTTCGGACTGTCCAGTCGTCGGCGAGCCGGTCTACGCGGGCGTTGAAAGCGGCGGCCCGCGGCCTTTCGACGCGGCGATCGATTCGGCGTTTCCGCGGCTCGCTTTTTCGGCGCAACCCTCCATCCTGCCGCTTGGGGCGAACCTAATCGAGCACGGCGTAGTAGCGCCCGCGTAAAGCCGACCGGTCGCTTTCCCTTATCGCGACGGGTTTCGAGTTGAGGCAATAGCGCACGCCAAGCAGCGCGTTCCGCCGCCAGATCGTCGTGACCGCGTTGAGCGATCCTGTCTCGTCGTCATAGAGACGGTAGCGGATCGGAAGGCCGACATTCTTCGCCAGCATCAGGCAAAGTCCCTGGCCGGATCGATTGCGCACCAGGCATTCGCAGAGAAACTTGTTCTGCGCGTCGAGCAGCTTGCCCGAACGCAGACGAAGGCGGCGGCGCGCGCTGGAGCGCTTTTCGACCGGTTTGCCGACGATGGGCGGAGCGTCCGAAGGCGGCTCGACGATTTCGTATGAAACGAGGTTTCGATAGGCCAGGGACCTGCTCATCAGGCGCTTCAATCCCGCGGGCGCCAGCCAATGCCGCAGTCGGACCCCTTGCAGATTCACCGTCATTGAAGCGCCCGACAAGCCGCAAGCCGTTTCGCCAGGAAGCGCCCGAGTCGCTCGTCTTGACGGAGGCGCTTCATCTTCGCGCGCCGACAATCGCAGCGATGGCTTTTCCCAGACTGACCTCGGTCGCCCCAGGGCCCAGGCGGCGATGGGCGGCAGGGGCAAGATTGCTTGTCATTGAGTCGGTCTTGCGAAGCGGGCTTGGCGGGCTTGCCCAGCCGGGCGAGCAAAGGCTCCCGGCTGATCGGCGTGTCTGCGCCCGTTCTCCAGTTTCGCACCAGCCAGCCGCTCTATTCAGGGGCGGAGGCGGCTATTCAAAGAAGGGCTGATGTCAGCATGACGCAGGAAGCACTCTCCTCTCTCCAGGCGCTCGGCGAACAACTCCGCATGCGCCTGCTCGAAATGCCGGAATATCGCGCCCTCACAGTGATCGACAGGACAATCCGGGAGCTTTCGCAGATCTTGAACCAGCCGATGACGGCCTCGCCAAGCCGCGCCGTCCCGCAGGCGAAGGTCGAGGAATCGGGCAATGGCCGTTCCGCGACGATCGGCGGCGTTCAGCAACGCGCGGAAATGGCGCCGCCTGCGGCCGCCAGCAGCCAAAGCCGGATGGCGACGGCGATCGCCGAAACGATCGCCGCGAGAACGGCGGCGCCCCGGTTCAGCCACACGCTCAGCGCGGCTTCGTGAGCCCGACCGCCGATTGGCGCCGGATTTTTGCGATTTCTTAAATTGACCCGGCTAGCCTGTCGCGAGTTGCGGAAAAGCCGGGTTTGCCAATGCTGCGCGGGATCATCGAAGAGATCGAACGGTTGCACCGCGCGGCCACGGCGCGGCGCGACGAGCCGCAATGCGCCCGGCTCGAAGAAATATTGGCCCGCTGTTTGCAAGAACTGCGGGCGATCGCCGCGCTGGAGGCGCGCGATCAAGGCGGGCGGCGCCCGTTGTTGCGCGTCATCTGACGGCTTCGGCCGCTTCAACCGGTCGCCATCGCAATGCAGTCGCCCGCCGCCGGCGCAAGGCCTTACGGCCCGCGATCGCGCCGGCCCCTCCTCAAAACTCATTGCCGCAGCTTCGCGCCAGACGCGGCGCCCGCGCGCCTGGCCGACGAACGGCGGGTTGAGGCGATGGCGGAACGCCGGACCTAATCAGCTTCGCGCAAGCGTGCCGATGTTCAATCGACCCACAACAAGTCTGAGGGATCGGTCGATGAGCGGCAACATAATGAACGCCTCGGTGATGGGCATGAACGCCCAGACGAGTTGGCTGGCGACGATTTCGCAAAATATCGCCAACTCCAGCACCACCGGTTACAAGGACGCCGAGACGGAATTTTCCTCGCTTGTCGACCAGGCCGGCGCCGGCAATTATTCGGCCGGCGGCGTCGCCACAAATTCAGTTTCCATGAATAGCCTGCAGGGAAGCATCGTGGGCACTTCCACGACCACCGACCTTGCAGTCCAGGGGGCCGGCTTCTTCGTCGTCACCAACGCGGCCGGCGACACCTTCCTCACGCGTGACGGCGGATTCGTGCCCGACGCCTCGGGAAATCTCGTCAACGCGGCCGGTTACTATCTGATGGGCACCAATGTCCAGAACGGCAACGCCGCCCCGGTCGCGAACTCGCTCGCCGACTTGCAGAAAATCAACATAAACCAGACCGGCGAGCAGGCGACCCCGACGACCTCGGGAACCCTCTCCGTCAACCTGCCGTCGACAGCCGCCGTCGTCGCCGCGGCCAACACGCCGGCCGGCGGCGGCGCCACCTACACGGAAAAAACCTCCCTCGTCACTTATGACAATCTGGGCACGCCGGTCACACTCGACGTCTACATGACGAAGATCGCGGACAACCCGGTCGGCACGCCCAACTGGGAGGTCGATGTCTACAATCAAGCGAACGCGGCCCCGGGGGGAGGCTTCCCATACTCGGCCGCGGCCCTGACGACGCAAACGTTGACGTTCAATCCGGCGAACGGCCAACTGGCGGGCGGATCTCCGCTGTCCATTGCGATCCCGAACGGCCAGACCATGACTCTGGACATGAACTCGACGACGCAGCTCGCCGCGGCCTATGCCGTCAATGGCGCGACGACCAATGGAAACG
>JBEKSH010000300.1:0-6953 GCA_049517235.1 Roseiarcus sp.
GGCCGTTCGTCGAAAAAGGATCGGGCGGCGCGCCGACCGACACGCCTTCGGCCAGTTCCCCCGCGCGCGCCCAGGCCTCGGCGCCGTCGGGCGCCGAGCCGACGGCCAGATCGCGATAGAGCCCGAGCTCCAGGCCCGCCGCCTTGGCGCGCGCCGCGGCGCCGGCGAGCTGCCGGTCGGCCAGCCATTGGGCGAATAACGCGAAGGCGACGGCCTCTCGGCGCCGGCCGGCCGCCTCATCGAGCGCCGCCGGTTCGGCGCGGCGCAACGCTTCGGGCCAGGCGCGCCAGTCGCCGGGGATATCCCGCGCGATCGCCTGGAAGACGGCGAAGCGGCGCAGACTCTCGCCGCCTTCGGCGACGAACGCCGCATAGTCGGCAAACAGCGGATCATCCGGCCGAGCGGCGCGCGCGCGCTCGAAGGCGGTCCAGCGGCCCACAAGCAAAATTTCCTTGAGGCGCCAGACGGATTCGTATTCGACCGAAGCGGCGCCCGAGGCGCTGGCGACCGCGTCGGCGCAAGCGGCGATCAACGTCTCGAGCGCCTGATCGCTCGGCAGGCCGGCGCCGTCCAGCGCATCGATATGGATCGGATCGAGAAAACGCCGGTCGGAGGGATGATAGGGACTCGCGCGCTCCCGATCTCCGGGAAACAGCATATGCAGCGGATTGACGCCGAGCGCCGCCGCGCCGGCCCGCCCCGCCGCTTCGCCGAGCCGCGCGAGGGTGGTGAGATCGCCGACGCCCTGGTCGCTCGCCGCTTCGGCGCTCGCGCGGCGCTGGGCATAGAGTTGCGCGCTGAAGCCGAACCGCCGGCGCCGCGCGCCTTCGGGGAGATAGGCGCCGCGCGGGGCGACCGTCAGCGCGCAGGCGATGCCGTCGGCGAACAGGCGATGGCGGCCGATCGGCAGCGCGGGCAGGGCCACAAAGCGCTCGTTGATTTCGCGCCCATCCGACAGAACGCGCCGATGCGCCTGGTCTTCGGCGGACCGCAGCGCGATGCGGGCGCCGTCTTCGGTTTCGATCAGCAGATCGACGGCGCGCAAGGGCGCCGCCGCATCGCTGCGCAATGGCGCGATCAGCGGCGCGCCGAGGCGCGCGACGATCGAATGCGGGACGGCGCGCGCTTCGCTCTCCTCGACAATCCCGTGCAGGCTTTCCAGCGCCTGGGCCTGTGAGGAGGCAGGCAGCCGCATGGCGCCGAGCAGCGCGATCTTGGTCTCTTGCGCGACGATCGTATGCGCGCCGCCGACATCCCACCAGTCGCCGGCGATCCCCGCCGTTCGCGCGAGCGTGTCGATCAGTTGCGCGTCCGCCTTGCGGATCGGCGGCTGGCGATGCGGCGCGGCGACTTCCGCGACGATCAGCGTCGCGCGCGGCGGCGCGGTCAGGCGATCGTCAGGCGGGACGTCCCATTCGGCCGCATCGCCGTCGCTGGCGTCGATCAGGACGCGCCAGCCCATGCGCGCACGGGCGACGGGAAGCTGGACGATCGTCTCGCCATGGCCGCGGTTGAGGACGACGGCGACGCGATCGGGTCCTCCTTCGGCCGGGGAGGCGAATACGACGACGAGGATGGGCGCCTCCGCTTCCTCCCATTGCCGCGGCGAAGTCAATTCGCCCTCGGCCTCGCGCCATTCGACGTCGCGCAGGGCGGTAGCGTCAAACGGGCCGCCGGTCAGAAAGGCGTCGGCGGATAGCGCGGCGTGCGCCTTTCGCACGGCGATCAGCTTTTGCGCGAAGGCGTAGAGCGAAAAGTCGGCGTTGCTCCAGTCGAGCCAGGAAATCGCGTTGTCCTGCGCATAGGCGTTGTTGTTGCCGCGCTGGCTGTGGCCGATTTCCGAACCCATCGCCAGCATCGGCGCTCCGCGCGAGACCAACAGCAGCGCCAGCAGATTGCGCATGTCGCGCGCGCGCGCCGCGTTGATTGCGGGGCCGTCGGTCTCTCCCTCCGCGCCGTTGTTCCACGAGCAATTGTCGTCGGAGCCGTCGCGATTGCCCTCGCCATTGGCCTCGTTGTGCTTGTGCGCGTAGGAGACGAGATCGCGCAGCGTGAAGCCGTCATGGGCGGTGATGAAATTGACGTTCTTCGACGGCGCGGCGGCATCGGCGAAAACATCGCGCGAGCCGGCGATGCGCGTGGCGATCTGCCTTCGTCGCCGCGCCAGAACCGCCGCGCGGCGTCGCGGTAGCGGTCGTTCCATTCGCCCCAGCCTTGCGGAAAATTGCCGAGCTGATAGCCGCCCGGTCCGACGTCCCAGGGTTCGGCGATCAGCTTGGCCTCGCGCAGCACCGGGTCCTGGCCGATCGCCTCGATCAGCGGCGCATGAGGATCGAACCCCCAGTCGCGCCGCCCCATTGCGGTCGCCAGATCGAAGCGGAAGCCGTCGACGCCGCCTTGGCCCATCCAGCGCCGCAGCGCGTCGATCGCCATGCGCATCACCGGCGGCCGATCGAGCGCGAGGCAATTGCCGCAGCCCATATCGTTGACATAGCGCGCCGGATCGTCCGCCAGGCGATAGTACGAGGCGTTGTCAAGGCCACGCAGCGACAGCGTCGGCCCGAATTCGTCGCTCTCGCCGCTGTGATTGAGAACGACGTCGAGAATGACCTCGAGCCCCGCCGAATGAAGCGCGTCGACCGCCTGTCGCACTTCGTCCCAGCCGCCCGGCGCGAGCCTCGGGTCGGGCGCGCCGAGAATGACCGGATTATAGCCCCATGCGTTGGTCAGACCGAGAGCCGGGAGATGTCGCTCGTCGACGAAGGCGTCGGCGGGCATGATCTCGAGGCTGGTGACGCCGAGATTGGCCAGATGGGCGATCGCCTTGGGATGAGCGAGGCCCGCGAAAGTCCCGCGCAGCGCTTCCGGGATCTGCGGATCGAGGCGCATGAACGCGCGCAGGTTCACTTCATAGAGAATCGTCCGCGCCCAGGGAATGCGCAGGCGGCCAGGCTCGGGCGGCCTCATCGCGACGACGATCGATTTGGGCGCGAAAGCGCCGCTGTCGGCGCCGCGCTCGAACATCGCGCGATGCAGTTTGTAAGGACGATCGATCAGCGCGGCATGCGGATCGGCGAGAAGCTTGGAGGCGTCGAAGCGATGTCCGCGCTCCGGCGCGAAAGGGCCGTCGGCGCGAAAGCCATAGCGCGCGCCGGCCGACACCCCTTCGATGGCGCTGTGGAAAACGTCGCCCGTCCGTTCCGCCAGCGCGATGCGGCCGATCTCACGCTCGCCGCCTTCATCGAACAGGCAGAAATGGATTGCGCTGGCATGGGCGGAAAAAACCGCGACATTGACCCCCTCGTCGGTCAGCGTGACGCCGAGCGGCTCGGGCGCGCCAGGGCCGCTGTTCAAGCCGCGTCCGCCGCGCCGCTCGCGCTCGCCTGCGCGATCTCCCGATAAAGCGCGGCATAGCGCTTGGCGGGACCGCGCCAGGAAACGTCGGCGCGCATGCCGTTGAGCCGCAGGCGGCGCATCGCCGGGGCGTCCCGGTAGAGCCCGCCGGCGCGCTCCAGCGCGTAGATCAGTTGATCGGCGGCCGGCGGCGAGAATTGCAGGCCCGTCGCGACACCCGCCGACAAGGCGGCCTCGTTGGCGTCGATCACCGTATCGGCGAGGCCGCCGACGCGCGCGACGATCGGCGTCGCGCCATAGCGCAACGCGCATAATTGGGTCAGGCCGCATGGCTCGAAGCGCGAGGGGACGACGATGAAATCGCAGCCCGCCTGCATGAGATGGGCGATCGCTTCGTCATACTCGAAAATGCAGCCCACGGCGCCGGCATGCGCGCGGGCCGCTTGCGCGAACGCCTCCTCGAGAATCTTGTCGCCCGAGCCGAGCAGGGCGAGCTGCCCGCCCTGCTCAAGCAGCGCCGGCAAGGCGTCAAGTAGAAGATCGAGCCCTTTCTGACTGGAAATGCGGGTGACGACGCCAAAAAGCGGCGCTTCGGCCTTGCGTTCAAGGTCCATGCGATGCTGCAGCGCGGTCTTGTTGCGCGAGCGCATGTCGATGCGGACCGCGCTGTAGGACTGCGGCAAATGCGCGTCGTTTTCCGGGTTCCACACGGCAATGTCGACGCCATTGACGATGCCATGCACCACATGGGCGCGATGGCGCAGCAATCCGTCGAGCGCCATCCCCGATTCCGGCGTCATGATTTCGCGTGCATAGGTCGGCGAAACCGTGGTGATGCGATCGGCAAATTGCAGGCCGGCCTTCAGGAAGCCGATCCCGCCGAAATACTCGACCCCCTCGATCGCAAGCGACTCGGGCGGCAGTCCCAGCGTGGCGAGCAGGTCGGCGCTGAAATGGCCCTGGAAGGCCAGATTGTGCACGGTGACGACCGTCGCGGGCCGCCGGGCGCCGTCGTAATGCAGATAGGCGGGCGCCAGCGCCGCCTGCCAGTCATGGGCGTGCAGGACATCGGGCGCAAAGCTCGTCACCGCGCCCTTGCCGATATCCGCGCCGACCCGCGCCAGCGCCGCAAAGCGCAGGGCGTTGTCGGGCCAGTCGAGACCGTCCGGACCGAGATACGGATTGCCTGGCCGCATGAACAGATGCGGCGCGTCGAGCACGAACAGTTTGAGAGCGCCCGCCGCGGCGGCGAGCAGCGTCGCCGGCCCGCCGAACAGCCGATCGTAGCGGTGGACCGGCTCGCCGCCATCGAGTTTGGCGAGCAGCGCGGGATAACCGGGCGCCAAGGTGATCGTCGCGATTTCTTCGCGCGCCAGCGCGCCCGGCAAGGCGCCCACGACGTCGGCGAGACCCCCCGTCTTGATGAGCGGAAAGATTTCCGATGCGACGGACAGGACCTTCAGTTGTGTCATGAGGCGAGCCTGTCCAACATCGGCTGGGTGATCAGGCAGACGCCTTCGTCGGTGCGCCGGAATCGCTTGGCATCCTCCTCCGGGTCTTCGCCGACGACAAGGCCGTCGGGGATGATGACGCCGCGATCGACGACGACCTTCGAGAGCTGAACGTTCCGTCCGATTTCTACATAGGGCAAGATGACAGCGTCGTGAACGCGCGAGTAGGAATGGACGCGCACGCCGGTGAACAATAGCGAGCGCGACAGGGCGGCGCCCGAAACGATGCAGCCGCCCGAGACGAGCGAGGACACCGCCGAGCCGCGACGGCCATCCTGATCGTGAACGAATTTGGCCGGCGGCGTGATTTCGCCATAGGTCCAGATCGGCCAGTTGTTGTCGTAGAGATCGAGGTCCGGAACGATATCGGTCAGATCGATATTGGCGGCCCAGTAGGCGTCGACCGTGCCGACATCGCGCCAATAGACGAGCGCCTCGGCGCTCGATCGCACGCAGGATCGCGAGAAATGATGGGCGACCGCATTCCCGTTCGCGACGATGCCGGGAATGATGTCCTTGCCGAAATCATGCGACGAACTGGCGTCGGCCGCGTCGCGCTTCAGTTCTTCGATCAGAAACTGTGTGTCGAAGACATAGATTCCCATGCTGCACAGGGCTACGTCGGGCTTGCCGGGCATCGGCGGGGGATTTTTCGGCTTTTCGAGGAAGGAGAGGATGCGGTCCTTCTCGTCGATATGCATGACGCCGAAACCGGTCGCCTCCTTCAGCGACGCTTCGAGGCAACCCACCGTGACGTCGGCGCCCGCTTCCACGTGCTGCGCCAGCATCTTTTCGTAATCCATCTTGTAGATGTGGTCGCCGGCGAGCAGGACGATGAATTGCGGGGCGTAGCTCTCGATAATGTCGATGTTTTGATAGACCGCGTCGGCCGTCCCCAGATACCACATGGTCTCGGAGACGCGCTGGCTGGCCGGCAATATGTCGAAACTCTCGTTGCGTTCGGGACGCAGAAAGTTCCAGCCGCGCTGCAAGTGCCGGATCATGCTGTGCGCCTTGTATTGCGTGGCGACCGCCATACGGCGGATGCCCGAATTGAGCGCGTTGGACAAGGCGAAATCGATAATGCGCGATTTGCCGCCAAAATAGACCGCGGGCTTGGCGCGCTTGTCGGTCAGTTCCATCAGGCGGCTGCCGCGCCCGCCGGCGAGCACGTAGGCCATCGCATAGCGGGACAACGGCGGGGTGGGGGATATTTTCTGCGCTTTGGTGGGACTCATCGCCTCCCCTCTCCGATTTTCCTTTTTCTTTCGTCGTCAGCCGACCCTATTACGGATCAAATTCAAAAAACAAAGTCGACAGGGGCGGCAGCGTCAACGCGGCGGAGGCCGGGAAGCCGTGCGCCGGCTTCGTCTCGGCGGATACGCCGCCGAGATTGCCCATGTTCGAGCCTCCATAGATCGCGGCGTCGGAATTGAGAACCTCCCGCCAATGGCCGGCGGCGGGCAGGCCCATGCGATAGCCGAGACGCGGCACCGGCGTGAAATTGCAGACGACCGCGACCGGCCTGTCGCCTTCGGCCCCGCTGCGCAGGAAGGCGAGCACCGACTGCGCGTCGTCGTTGACGACGATCCAGCGGAAGCCCTCGGCCTCGCAATCGCGCGCGTGAAGGGCCGGGCGATCGCGATAGAGCCGGTTGAGATCGCGCACGAACGCCTGCAACCCCTGATGCGGCTTGTGATCGAGAAGCCACCAGGGCAGGGCTTCGTCGAAACGCCACTCGCTGGTCTGTCCGAACTCCTGTCCCATGAACAGCAGCTTCTTGCCCGGATGGCCCCACATAAAGCCGTAATAGGCGCGCGCGGTGGCGAATCTCTGCCATTCGTCGCCGGGTATTTTCCCGATGATCGAGCCTTTTCCGTGTACCACTTCGTCATGCGAAATCGGCAGCACGAAATTCTCGCTGAAAGCGTAAAGCAGCCCGAAGGTCAGCTTGTCATGGCTCCAGCGCCGATAGATCGGATCGCGCGCCAGATATTCGAGCGTGTCGTGCATCCAGCCCATGTTCCATTTGAAGTGGAAGCCGAGGCCGCCGGCGCCGACCGGCGCCGAGACCCCCGCCCAGGCGGT
>JBEKSH010000301.1:0-4798 GCA_049517235.1 Roseiarcus sp.
TCGCAACTTTTCGAGCGTCGCCGCCTTTTGCTCGACGACAGACGCGTCGCCGCCGGCAAATTCGGGATCCTTGGACAATTCTTCCTGGTCGGCCAGCGCGGTGAGGAAGCCGTCCGACTTGGCCACCTGCACCAGACTTTCGATGGCGATCGAATCAGGACCGATGTCGGGCAGGACGTCCGGCGCTCCGGTGACCTTGGCGTCGCGCGGATCGAACAGGATGGTCGCCGTCGCCGAGTATTGATCGAACGCCAGCCTGATCGCGATCACGCACAGAAGGGCCGCGAGCGACGCCGTTGCGGCGATCCAAACGCCATTGCGGCGCAACAGCAACAGCATCGCGCGCCAATCAGGCGTTGTCGACGGCAGGGAATTTCCCGCCTCGCTCCACAATTCGAGCTCGGATCCGGCCGCGGCGCCCGGCGCCGCCGCGCGCTTCACTATCTTGTCGAAGAGGCTCATCGGGCCGAAAGTCCACCGGGATTCTGCAGCCGAAGCAACGTCGGGGCTCGTCAAGCACAAGATACACCAAGCGTTAAGCATTAGTTACTATGGCTGCCCTTGCGTGCTCCGCGCGGGCGGCGAGGCGGCGGATTTCCGATGACCGGGTTAGGGCGCGAATGATCGGTTGGCTGCACGAGCGGGAAGGCCTCGGCGCGCGCGCGCAGGATCTGGCTCTCCTGGCCGGCCTCGCCTTCGCGATCACCGCGGCGCCCATTCTCCTGCATCAGGTCGGTCAACCTCTGGCGATCGCTTTCTGCCTGACGGCCGCGTGCTCCATCGCCCTGTATTTCGAACGCGCCGCGCCGATGGTTCTGCTCGTCTCCTATCTGTTCCAGACGATGTTCGTGGCGATGGCCTCGCCCTATGCGGCGCAATACTCCGATCTCGACGCGATGAAGGCCTATGATTTTGTCACGACGGTCGGGCTGTGGACGACCATGGCGGCGGGTCTGCTCATCGGCCGGGATCGCGTCTCGCCATTCGTCAGGCGCCTGCTTTGGGCGACTACCGCCGTTCTCGCGCTCGCCGGCGCATTTTTCGTTCTGGGACTGCCGCTCGATGCGCGCGGTTCGACGATTTACCTGCGCAACATCGGGCTGCCGGTCCTGATGTTTCAGATTTGCCTGCTCGTCGCTTCGAGGCGCGAGCTGGCGATGCGCGAGACGGCGGCGCTGCTGCTCGCGCTGATGGTCGCCTGCGGCTATTTCGAACTGCTGGCGATCAGCAGCTGGCTCGATTTCACCAATGGGTGGACCTACTGGGACCTCGCCTCGACCGCCACGCGCCAAAGCCCCGACTTCGCGAAGGATGCGCGCTCATCCGGCGTTGTCATCGGCGGCACGATCGACCTGCTGACCACCGGCCTGTTCAACACCAGCCTGCTCAGCGACCTGCAAGTGAGAGTCGTTCGCCTTCAGGGACCGAATTTCCATCCGATCAGCTATGGCTATGCGCTGGCCATTCTCAGCGCCTTTGTCGCCGTTCACGGCCGGCTGCTGCTGCCCCTCGCCGCCCTTCCGCTGCTGGTGGTGGTCGGCGCGAAGGGCGCGCTCGCTCTCTTGCTTCTTTCGCTGGCCTATTGCTTCATCAGCCGCTTCTACCGGGGGATGCTGCTGCCGATCGGCCTTGCGCTCGCGCTGGCGCTCTACGCGGCTTTCGCCTTTTACTCGGGGTTGCAGATCGGCGATTTCCACGTGCTCGGCCTGATCGGCGGCGTCAACGGCTTCTTGAGCAACCCGGCGGGCCATTCCCTCGGCGCCGGCGGAAATCTGTCGACCAATTTCGCCGGAATCGATTGGAGCAAATACCAGCACGCCGGAGCGACCGACATCGCGGTCGAGAGCGCGGCGGGCGTGCTGCTCTATCAGATGGGAATCGCCGGGATCGCCGTTATCGCGATCTACCTGTGGCTTGCAAAGCTCGCCTGGCGATTGTTCCGCAGCCTGCGCTCGCCCGCGCTCGCGCTCACGGCGGCGTCGATCGCCGTCATGCTGGTGAACGGGCTGTTCCAGGAAGAAGCGTGGTTTGCGCCGCTGGCGCTCGGCCTCGTTCTCAGTTTCGCGGGCCTCACGTTCGGCGCGGTCGACCGACGTCTCGCCATGCGAATCCGCGCGGCGGCGGCGCGCATGTCGGGCGGCGCGGTCCCGTTGGCGGCGATGACGTGAGCGGCGCGCCGGCTCCGCGAATCGTGCTTGTGCAGACGCAGGCGGAGAACGCCGGCGCGCAGGAGATTTCGCGCCTGCTCGCCGCCGACTTCGCGGCGCGCGGCTTCGACGTGCGGCAATTGTTCTTCTTTCGCCGCACGGCCTCCTTCGACGCAAATCCCAACGTCGAATTCTGCGCCGCCGAGCGGCCGGGAGGACCGCTCGCCTTCCTGCGCTTTCTGCTTCGACTCTATACGCGCATCAGGGCGATCCGACCCGATGTGGTCGTGACCTTCCAGCACTACGGCAATGTGATCGCGGCGCCGGTCGCCCGCCTGGCGGGCGCAAAGCGCGTTATCGCCAATCAGGTGTCCGCCGGGGAGACGATGGGGCGGGCGGTCGTCGCCGCCGACAAGCTGCTCGGACGCCTTGGGGCCTATGACCGAATCGTGGTCAACTCGGACCATACCGCTGCGGTGTTCGGGGCCTATCCCCAGGCGTACCGTCAGCGCGTCCTGCGCATCGATCATGGCTTCGAGGACAAGACGAAGTCGATCGGAAAGGCCGAGGCGCGCGCTCAACTCGGTCTGCCGCGCGATGTCCCGCTGCTCGGCTGCGCGGCGCGCCTGCATCCGCTCAAGCAGCTGGACGCCGCCATCGGGGTTCTCGTCTCGATCCCGAACGCCCATCTCGCTCTGGCCGGCCAGGGGCAGGACCAATCGCGCCTGGCGAGCCTCGCCCGGGAACTTGGCGTCGCTGAGCGCGTGCGTTTCCTTGGCGAATTGGCGCCCGAGAAGATTGGCGTTTTCCTTGCCGCCCTCGACTGCTTCGTCTTTCCAAGCGGCGCCGAGACTTTCGGGCTTGCGCCCGTCGAGGCCGCGCAAGCCGGGGTTCCCGTCGTCGCAAACGATCTGCCCGTCCTCAGGGACGTCCTTCGCGTCGACGGCGAGCCCTGCGCGATCTTCGTCGACGCGCGCGATTCCGCGGCGTTCGCCGGGGCGGTCAAGCGCGCGCTCGGCGATCCGGCTCTCGCCGCAAGGCTGGGCGCCGTCGGGCGGCGGCTCAAACAGCGCTATCCGCTCAGCGCGATGACCGACGCCTACGCCCGATTGATCCGCTCGCTGATTGACGCCGACGATGCGCATCGAAATTGAATTTGACCGCGCGGGCGGCCGGCGATTTCACCGTCTCATGCGCGACAGGCTGGCGCGGCGATTTCCGCACGCCGACGTCGCGCTTCGCCCGGTAGAAGGCGCGACGCCCCCGCCCGGCGCCGTCGCGGCGTTGCTGGCTTTCGAGCGCATGATCCTGCGGCGCTCGCGCGAAACCATTTGCGACCCCTTGCCCGCGCACGAATTCGGCGCGCCCGATCGCGGCGCCGCGGATGTCGTCGTGGATATTTCCGGCCGCGCCATTGCGGCGACAGGCCTGGCAGTGACCTTGCGGCCGCTCTACGACGGACAGGCGTGCGAATCGGCGATGATCGGCGCGCTGTTGGGCGGACGCGCGCCGCATGTAGCGATCGAGAACGTCGCGACCCGGCAGATCGTCTGCGCCGGCGCGCCGTCTCTCGAAGCCGCCGACGGCCTGACCGGCGGCATGGAGGCGGTCTATTCACGCCTGATGACGCTGATGGAGCAGGCGATCCGGTCGCCGGAGAAATCTCTCGCGCGACCGCTTCACGCGGCGCGCGCTCCGTCCAACTTCGACGTCGCTCGCTTCGCCGCCAAGGGTCAGATCGCGCAATTGGCGCGGCGCCTTTATCACCTGTGCTGCTATGCGCCGCACTGGCGCGTCGGCTGGCGGTTCAACGACGGGCCGGGGGTGATGGAGCTCGGAAACCTCAAGGGGCCAAAATGGAATGTGCTGAGGGACACCGGCGACAACTGCTTCGCCGATCCGTTCCCCATCACGCGCGATGGTCGAACCTTCGTGTTCTTCGAGGAACTCGACCATCGCATCGGCAAGGGGGTGATTTCAGCCCTGGAGTTCGGCCCGAACGGCCCGGTCGGCGAAGTCTTTCAGGTCATCGAAGAGCCCTGGCATCTTTCCTACCCTTTCCTGATCGAGGCCGAGGGGCGGCTGTGGATGGTTCCCGAAGGCTCGAGATCGGGACAGGTGACCCTCTACCGCTGCGTCGATTTTCCCAGGAAGTGGGAGCGATGCGCCGCGCTAATCGAAGGGATCGAAGCGGCCGATGCGACGATCTTCGAGCACGACGGGCTGTTCTATATGATGTCGGCGGTGCGCGAGGACCTTGGCGGCTATTCCGACACGCTGGCCATTCACTACGCGCCGAGCCTGTTCGGGCCGTGGCGGGAACATGCCGAAAGACCGGTCCTGATCGAGGCCGGCGCCGCGCGCCCCGCCGGCGCGATCGCCAGGAAATCGGGCGCGCTGTGGCGGCCCGTGCAAGACTGCACAAACGGCTATGGCCGCGCGCTGCGCCTCGCCCGGATCGATCACCTCGACCCGCAGGGGTTCGAGCAGACGTTCACCGCGCGAATCGGCCCGGGTCCGCTGTGGCCCGGCGGGCGCTTGCATACGCTCAACCGGTTCGGTTCTCTGGAGTGCATCGACGGCGACGCCTTCAACCCGAAGCTCGCCTTGGCGCGCCCGCTCGTCGCCGGCTATTTGGAGCCGCGGCCTTC
>JBEKSH010000302.1:0-4797 GCA_049517235.1 Roseiarcus sp.
GCTCGGCTTCGATCGTATCGAGCACTGGCCCGGTCCAGTCGGCGCGCCATTGCACCGTCGGGAAAATGGTGGCGTAAATCGACTGGTAGCGCTTGGCGTAATCGCGCACGCCGGCCGGCGCGTTGAGGTCGATAGTCTCGAACGGCCCCATGAAGGACCAGCGCAAGGCCAGACCCTCGCGGATGCCGACGTCCACGTCCTCGGCGGAGGCGTAGCCTTCGGCGACGAGCCGGAACGCTTCCTCAAGAAGAGCGCCCTGCATCCGGTTCATCACGAAACCGTCGATCTCCCGCTTCATCACGATAGGCGCGTGGCCGGCCGCGCGCAGCAACGCGGCGGTCCGCTCCACCACCGCCGGATCGGTCCACGGGGCCGGAACGACCTCCACGGCGGGAATAAGATAGGGTGGATTGATCGGATGCACGACGAGGCAGCGGGCGCGCCCAGCGAGCGCTTCGCTGAACTTCGAGGGCAGGATCGCCGAGGTGGAACTCGCCAGAACGGTCTTCGGCCCCGCCGCGGCGTCGAGCCGCGCGAATATCGCTCGCTTGACGGCGAGGTCTTCCGGAGTGTTTTCCTGAACGTGTTCGGCGCCATCGAGCGCCTGCTCCAGCGTCGCCGCGACATGTATCCGGCCGCGTATTTCGGCGGGCGTCGACCCGTTGAGAAGATCGTGTCGGTGGAGATCTGGCAGCAATTCTTCGATATAGGCGAGCGCCGCGGCGGACGCCGCGGCGACCGCGTCCCATAGCGCAATCTCATGTCCCGCGCGCGCGAAGCTGATCGCCCAGGCGCGACCAATGAAACCCGTCCCCACGATAGCGGTCTTCGCCACGCTCGTTTCCTTCAAAGGGTTTCGACGTTGCCGTCGACAGAGACGGACCCGCCGCCGTCACGGCTTTCTGCTTCTCGCACGAGATCAGAAGCCCGACGGAGATCAGGCCTCACGCGAAGCGACAAAGTGTCGCCGGCGGCGTCAGAAAGGCGTTTGGCTCGGCAGCACAAAAATCTGGCCGGGATAAATGAGCCAGGGATCGCGAATCTGCGAGGCGTTGGCGGCATAGATCTGCTTGTAGCGAAGGCCATTTCCATAGAAATGGCTGCTGATGCGCCACAGGCTGTCGCCGCGAACGACCTTCGTCGTGTCGACATTGCGGACAATGGCGTTGGCGGCGTCCGTCGGCGCCGGGATTCCCACAGGGGCTTGCGGCGGTGCGTTGGCGGGCGAAGCCGGCGCGGGCGCTGAACTGGACGCAAGCGCGTCGGCGGATGCGGCGGTCGATGAGGCCGCAGCGGCAAGCAAAGGAGGAGCGGCTTCGGGCCGAGAGGGCGCGGCGAGCATAGGAACGGCGGCTTCAGGTCGAGAGGGCGCGGGCGTCTCTGCGGCTCCCATCTTTTGCGGTTGCGAAGCGGCGGCCGGAGGTTTTGGCGACGCCGCGACTGGCGCGGGCGATGCAACCGAAGCAGGCGTCGGCGGCTTTGCGGCGGTCGCTTGTTCGGCGACAAGCTCTGGATAATTGAACGGCACTTCGGCCCTGGCGATCACCGAACCTTTGGCGCGATCGATTTCGTCGGCGCGGATGGCGTAGGCGCCGCCCTTCATCCCATGCTCGACGGTCAGCGACCAGCGTCCATCGCTGCCCGTCGTGACATTGGCGAGGAACGCGCCGTTGAGATAGAGGCGCAACAACGCGTCCGGGGGCGCTGCGCCAGTCGCCACGAGATGGCCTCCATCTTCGACGGCCACGGCAGCCACGACGACGCGAGGCGCTGGAGCGGACGCCGCGGGGACAAGCGCCTCGCTCTTTGCAACGGCGGTCGGCGAGGCGGGTGTTACAGGCGCGGGGGCCGCGGCGACAGGCGCCTTGCTCTTTGAAACGGCGGCCGGCAAGGCGGACGTCGCAGGCGCGAGGGCCGCAGTTTGGGCGGCGCTCTTGACAGATTGCGCCGGCGCTTGCGGCAGGCGCGGGGGCGGTGAAGCAATGGACGGCGCGCTCGAATCCGTTGCCGGGGTCGTCGATGTGGAAGCAATCTTCGGTCCGGACGTCGCCTTGCCCGCCGGCAGAGGCACATCGATCGCCACACTACCCGACGATTCGACAGCCTTGCCGCCGTCGACGCTCGCCGTCAGTCCAAGGTTGTGGGCGCCAGGCGCAAAGGCCGGCGGCAACATAGTGAACTGACCCGTTTCGTCGGCGGTCGCTTCGGCGACAATTCGCCCGCTATCGGTGATCGCCACCTTCGCTTTCGGCGCCGCCCGACCGGCTATGACGGCTTCTCCCGTCGGCTCGACCCGAACGATGTCGAATTGCGGCCGCGCCGCTTCCTCTTCTGAGGCAGGCTCGGCCGGCTTCGGCGGAGGTTTTGAGGCGACCTCCGCAGGCGGCCCCGCGCTTGCCGGGCTGGCGGTCGTCGGCGCGGTCGGACTGGCGGCCGTCGGCGCGCTAGAGGCAATTGGCGCTGCCGAGACCGGCGGCGGCGGGCTGCTTGAGGCGACAGGCGCCGCACTGAGCAAATGCGCCGGCGCAACGCTTTGAACGGGCGGATTGCGGTAAAGCCAAATGACCGCCCCCGCTGCGGCGGCCACGCCCACGCCGAGCGCCGCCGCCCAGTATATCGCTCCCTTATGCAACATTACGCCAAACCCTTGACGCCATCTTTTGCGATGGTCAATTGATTTATATTGAGTTTGCACCTGGAGCGGCTTGGCGACAACCCCAAATTTCCTCACGCCGGGGGCGACTTGCGCGACTTCAGCCGCGTCCGCCAGCCGTCGAGGGACCATGAGCCGGGCCCAAACGCCGCGAGAATGAGAAAGCCGCCGGCGATCGCGAGGTTCTTCTCGAAATTGATCGTCTGCTCCACGTCGGCGCCGTTGTTATGGAAAACAAGCGCAGTGAGAATGGCGAATCCCGCCAGCGCGGCCGCAGCCCAGCGCGTCATCAGGCCGCTCAAGACCATCAGCCCGCCGCCCAGTTCCGTAACTATGACCAGCGGCAACAGAAGCGCAGGCACGCGATAGTCCTGCATATAGGCGCCCACGTCCGAATAGTTGACGATCTTGCCGTAACCTTCGACGATGAAAATATGGGCCATTAAGGCCCGCGCGACAAAGACGGCGGGATCAGCAAATCCTTGCGGGATCTGCGTGCGTGAGCTTAGGCTCTTCCATCCGCCAATCGACATAGCCGACCCTCCGCCCCGGCCTCGGGCCCTCGTTGCGCGGCGAAACCGGACGGCGATCGCCGCCATCCGGTTCCAAACGACGGCTCGCGGTCTTGTTCGACTACAGATTTTGCGCTTTGGCGATCGCGTCCGAAAGATCCTCATATTCCTCGCACTGGGTCGAGCCGCAGAGCGTCTGGATCGTCTGCAGCTGCTCGTTCGCCAAATCTAGTTTGCCCTCGATGACGTAAGCTTCTCCGAGATATTCGCGCACCTGGGCATAGTTCGGATCGAGCGCGACGGACTTCAGATAATAGCCGACCCCCTCCTCCGTCCGTCCGAGTTTGCGGGTCGCGTAGCCGCGATAGTTCCATGCCCGAGGGGTGTCGGGATTCTGCAACATATCCAGAATTTCAAGCGCCTCTTGGTAGCGTTCCGCCTTCGCGAGCGCGTAGGCGTATTCGGTCAGCTCGAGATCGGGCAGCACGCCGCTGTGCTTGGCGATGCACTTGCGGTTCCTGACGTCCCAAACCTTGCCTTTGTCGCAGATCGTCAGATCGGTCTGCGTGTCGCGCTCGCTCAATGGCGCCGCGCCATTCGGCGCGCCGGCGGCCGGGCCGCCGCCCCCTCCTCCACCGCCCCCGCCGCCTCCGCCGGCCGCCATGGCGTAGGAAGCGCCCGCGGCGATGGCGCTCAGCGCAAGCGCGAACGAAACGGCGGGCATACGGCTGCGTCTGTGTGATACTATTGATGTCATGGCTTACGCCTCCTTGTCGACCAACGAACAGAAAACACGCCGAGGCCGTGAACTATTCGTGCGGCTTCGCGGAATTTTCCCGATCTCGTAGTCCTGGTCCCCGCGGCGATGCCGTAGGCCGCGCGCCTTTGGCTGCCGGGATCCGCCGATGGCCGCAACGATGGGCGCTCTATGACGGCAGTCAGTCGGCAAGAAGTGAGAGCGGGTCTGGAGCCAAACCTGGCGCGCCTGTGGCGCTATGGGCTGGTGCTGTCGGGCGCGCGCGACGTGGCGGACGACCTCGTTCAGGCGACTTGCGTGCGGGCCATTGAGCGGGCCGACCAATTCCAGGCGGGGACACGGGTGGATCGGTGGCTGTTCTCAATTCTCCGCTCGATCTGGCTCAATGAGCTGCGCTCGCGGCGCGTGCGCGAGGGCGGAGGCTTCGTTGACGCCAGCCAAGCGCTGGTCTTCGATGGCGGCCAAGAAATTGAAACGAATATTCTCGCCGCTCAAGTGTTAAGAGAAGTCGGCGGACTTCCCGAGGCGCAGCGGGAGACGGTGTTGCTGGTCTACGTCGAGGGCTTGAGCTATCGCGAGGCGGCGGAAGTCCTCTCGGCGCCGATCGGCACCGTGATGAGCCGGCTGGCCGCGGCGCGATCGACGCTTGCAAAATTGCAAACGGCGGCCGCCCCCGGTCGAGCGCGCCGGCGGGACGACGAGGGTGGGTCGAGCTAGACGCTTTCCGATTCCATTGAATTGGAAAATAACTCTGGAGTATTGATTGATCGCATTTTCTTCACGCGAGTCGGCGTCCCTTTTGCTTGAAAGTGATCGAGATGAGGCGGGATCAAAGCATGAGCGGGGATGATGACGACGCCCTGCTCGTCGCCTTT
>JBEKSH010000303.1:0-4775 GCA_049517235.1 Roseiarcus sp.
GGAATTTTGGTTCTTGTTCTCATTGTTTCCCAAGCGCACGCAGGCTGGGTCGGACAGGCGTCCTACTATCATCACCCCAGATATAGCGGCCTGATCGCCGCCCATCGCAGCCTGCCTTTTGGCACGCATCTGCTCGTCACCAACCTCGGCAATGGGCGCAGCATTACGGTCGTCGTGGTCGATCGCGGACCTTTCATTCGCAATCGCATCATCGATGTCTCAACCAACGCCGCTGAAGCGCTCGACTTTAAACGCGCAGGGCTCGCCCGCGTGAAGATCGAAGTTGTTGAGAAGTGAAAAGAACCAAGGTTGGTTGTGAGGATGCGCGTTGCTGCGCCTGAAGCTCGGCGCGCCACACCGGTTCAGGCTACGATACAGACATTACGCCGTGTGAACGTCTGGAGCTTGTCAGTGTGCGGCAAAGATTGGCAGACATTCGCAGAGAAATGAAAAGCTTGATCGGCGAGCAGTCGTATCGAGACGTGGCACAATTAATCGGTCAGCGACCGCAATTCGTCGAGCAGACCGGCGAATTCGCGGTCGGTTTCGGGGAACGGCTCGATTGTGGTGCGATGGGCCCTCATCCAGCTAACTTGACGATGCGGCGTTCACTGCGAGGTGCCGAACGCGTCGCTCGGCGTAACGCCTGCTCCGAACAAGTAATACCCGTGTTGAGCGATCGCTTTCCTGGCTTCCTCGACGAACTTGAACGCCTGCTCATCGACTATAAGGTAATGCTCCCAATGTCCGTGGGGAAGCAGTGGAAGGGTCCCCGGTTTGTCATTGTCCAGGATGCCGAAAATAGTCCCGACCTGCGCATTGTCGCCGCTCGGGACCCACGTCATGATTGCGAACCGCATATCTTGTCCTTGCCCGTCAGTCGTGGAACCGCCTGTTCGCCGCCTGACAGGCGGCGAGGGTTGGGCATTGCTTGCGGGCCGCGCTGCTAATGCAACCGACATTTCCCAGATCGCCGCCGATTTCAGAGTCCTTTTTCCCCCGTTCCGAACTTCAGGGCAAGTCTGAATAGTCGGCGCACGTTGTCGATGGCCTCAGAGAGCGAAATCGCTCTTGCTGTCCGATTAGGTCTTTTTCGCGAACGGGGTTATCGGTTGCCCGCCCTTGCTCTGCGACAGCTTGCAAGCGGAGTCCGTCGCTTTTAGTTGACTCTTATCATGTCGGCGAGGCTGTGCGTGACGCGCGTGGGGTCGCGGCGGTCCGGAACCCGTCAGGCCGTGCCGCTGTCGGGATCGTTTTTCGGCACATGACGATCTATCTCACGCGGAACGAAGGGGCGATTTGGGAAAGCCCCCTGCCGAATGGAAGCTTGTCATCCCTTGCGAGGCGACCCAGCTGATCGGCACGCTAGGCGTGGTCTACGGGTGGTTTATGCCGCCGACCGGGTGGCCACTCGCAATCATGATCTGGGGCTACGCGCTGCTATCGTTCGCTTTGGCGAGCGTGATAAAGATTGGCGCGTATCGGCTGCTGGATCACCGTGCCGAGCCGCAGGCCCGTCATCTGGCGCGCGTCGATGGCTCGCTGATCAGCCGCGTCCCTCGCCCTCGGTGACCCGTCCACTGCGGGAATCGCTTTGCGTGCTGTCATGACGGAACGGATGAGGTGAACAATGAAGCGAATCCTAGTGGCGACGGATGGTTCCACATGCGGGGATCGGGCCGTCGACTATGCCGCGCAATTGGCGAAGACCGACGGCGCCGACCTCTTGATCGTCAATGTCATTGGCGGTTATAGCCTTCCGGACAAAGTGTTCAGCTCCTTCACCGGCGCGCAGCAAATCTGGTTTAAGGAGTTGCTCGAGTCTCTGTCCGCGGAGCTGCTGACGAAAGCGAGAGACCGCGCCCTGGGCGTCGGCGTCGCCACCATCCAACTCGAATCCCGCACCGGCGACGTTGCACTGACAATCATCGAAATCGCGCAAGAAAAAGGCGCGGATGTCATCGTCGTTGGCAAGCGCGGCGCTGGTCTTGCTGCGAGACTGCTGCTCGGCAGCATTTCGCACAAGCTTGTAAGTCTTGCCCCGCTACCCGTGACCGTCGTTCCCTGATCCGGCGTCGCCGATCGTTCGATGGCCAAGCGCCTATCGGGGAAGAGTGAAGCACGAATGGACCGACCGGTCGTCCTGGCGAACGGGAAGTGCACTCCAATGTCGCCGCTCACATATTTCGGCAGACGGGCCTGCCACAGGCGTGCTTTTGCCTAATTTGATCGGGGTCGGATCGGCAGGATCAGAAATAGACGATCCGCCGGTGGTTTTCCATTGGCTGTTGGGTAGGGATGCCGGGGCGGCGTTCCAGAGCGCGATGACCGGCGTCTGGGGATGGGGAGGTTCGTAGCCGAGAATGCTGAGTGACGCTGTGCCAAGCGCAAAATTCTGCCCTTCGAGCACCGGCGCTCCGATCCATCGCGCGGGCAGGACGCGCCCGAACTCGCCGTGCGAGAACAGCCCGACGTTCCCTTCCAGCGTGCGAAGACGAGCGATGAGCCGATCGGCGCGCTCGGAAATTTGTGCGGGCGATTCACCGCCCGGACAACCGTCCCGAAAGATGTTCCAGCCCGGTCGTCCCTTGCAAATGTCCTCGGAGCGCTGCCCTTCGTAACCGCCATAATCCCACTCGGACAGATCGGGTTCAATCTCGGCCTCCGGCCCGAGCCCGACTAACTCGCAGGTTCGTCGCGCGCGCTGCGATGGACTGGTCAGCACACGAGCAAACTGGATCGCCCGCAGCCATGGTCCAAGTTTGCGCGCCTGGTCTTCGCCATGCGCGGTCAACGGAATATCCGTCCGCCCGGTGTGCTGGCCGGTGAGCGACCACGCGGTTCCGCCATGTCGAACGAAATAAAGCTGCAGGAGGCCATCTCGGGCGGGGATCATCTGCGCTCCATTTTGCGCTTGGGTCTGCCAGGCCTTGCAAATCGTCATCCGCGTCGTGCGCCGATCCCGTCTCCGACAGGCAGAACGCGGGCTGGTTATCGCTTGGGTTGATCAGCGATCATTTTGCTTTTTAGCTATGTCGTTGATACCGTGTCTCTTGCCGGTGTCTGTCATTGGGCTCACGTCGCCTCCATCGCCGCGCTGTATTCGCCACGACGCGCAGCGGTATTGCAACGGGCTCGATGATAGAGAGCGTTTTGGGCCGCTGGAAGATTTGACTGCTCGCCCTTCCATATCTCCAAGGCCGGTTGCTGGATGGCGCGCGCGAACGAAAACGTCAAAGCCCAAGGCGGTCGCGACCCCGCCGCCTTGAAGCGGATATTCATCGCGTTCAAACGAGCGGAGGCCAGTTCGCCGGATTGGCCGCCCGACAGGAAGGCGATCCCCGGAACAGCTGCGGGGACGACGCGCAGCAGACATTTCACAGTGGCGTCGGCCACCTCGTAAACCGTCTCCTGCTTGATGCAGGTCAAGCCCGGAAGCACCATGTTGGGCTTCAGGATCATCCCCTCCAGCATTACCCTTTGCATGTAAAGCTGATCGAAAACCCTTCGCAAGACTTCCTCCGTGACCGCGCGGCACCGCTCCAGCGTATGATCGCCGTCCATGAGCACTTCCGGCTCGACGACGGGAACAAGTCCTGTTTCCTGGCACAGAGCGGCATAACGGGCCAATGCTTGCGCGTTGGCCTCGATGCAGCCTCGGCTGGGAATACCCTCGCCCAACGCGATCACTGCGCGCCACTTGGCGAAACGGGCACCCATTTGAAAATACTCCTGGAGCCGGTCACGCAATCCATCCAATCCTTCGGTCACCTTCTCTCCGGGATGACCGGCCAGATCCTTTGCGCCCTCGTCGACTTTAATGCCGGGAATGACGCCCGCATCGGCAAGAACTTTGACAAACGGTGTTCCATCCTTTTTTTGCTGACGGATCGTCTCGTCATAGAGGATCGCGCCGCTGATGCACGCGCCGAGACCTGGCGTGGTCAGGATCACTTCGCGATAGGCGCGCCGCGCCTCCACGGTCTGAGGAATTCCCTCTTTGGCGAATCGTTTGTTGCAAGTTCCATTGCTCTCGTCCATCGCGAGCAGACCTTTGTCGTCGGCGACCAAAGTCCTCGCGGTGTCGACAAGTGCTTGCGCGCTCATATCGAGGCGCCCCACTTCCAGTTCCGGATCTCCGGCATGTCCTCGCCGTGTTCGTCGATGTAATGCTTGTGCTCGATTAGCTTGTCCTGGACCCTCTGCTTCAGATAGGCCCCGTTGCTGCCCAAATGCGGCAGGCGATCCACAACGTCCCGCACAAGATGAAAGCGGTCGAGGTCGTTCTGCACCCGCATATCGAAGGCTGTGGTGATCGTGCCCTCTTCCTTGTAACCCCGGACGTGGAGATTGCGGTTCGTCCGGCGGTAGGTCAGCCGATGAACCAATGTCGGATATCCATGAAAGCCAAAGATGATGTGCTTGTCCTTCGTGAAAAGCGAATCGTAGTCCGCATCGCTCAGTCCGTGCGGGTGCTCGCTTTGAGACTGCAGCTTCATCAGATCGACGACATTGACCACTCGAATTTTGAGATCGGGCAGATGCTCGCGAAGAATGGAAACGGCCGCCAGAATCTCGAGCGTTGGCGTGTCTCCGCAGCAGGCCATCACTACGTCCGGGTCGCCGTCCTGGTCGTTGCTCGCCCATTGCCAGATGCCGAGTCCTTCTGTGCAATGCACAACCGCCGCGTCGATGTTCAGCCATTGCGGGAGAGCGTGTTTACCCGCCACCACTACATTAACATAGTGCCGGCTGCGCAGGCAGTGATCAAAGAC